>CAYWLM010000042.1:13658-22102 GCA_964459125.1 uncultured Methylomonas sp.
GTTTTCTTGCCAGTTCAGCCAACCTTTCAGGGTATCAAAATGCATAATAAAAAATGCTTATCAAGCAGGTTAAGTTTTATGCCTTTCACAATAAGAGTACATAATAGTTAGTATGCATCTTTACGCCAGGACCTAGGAATGTAAGGTGTTGAAATAAAATATGTGAAATCGTATTAGCTTGCAGAATTTGCGGTAAGAATAGCTAAGATAGAGCTAATTTTCTCACGCATTTCGCGGCGGTCAATAATCATATCAATAGCACCATGCTCTTGTAAAAACTCACTGCGTTGAAAACCTTCAGGTAATTTTTCGCGTACTGTTTGCTCAATTACTCGTGGTCCGGCAAAACCGATTAAGGCCTCAGGTTCAGCGACGTTTATATCACCTAACATCGCCAAACTGGCTGATACACCCCCCATCGTCGGGTCAGTCATAAAAGAGATATAAGGAATGCCGGCAGTAGACAGTTTTGTCAGTGCTGCACTGGTTTTAGCCATTTGAAATAAGGAGAATAATGACTCTTGCATACGAGCACCGCCACTGGCCGTAAAGACAATAAAGGGTGTTCCAGTTTCCAGGCTTTTATTCACGCCGCGCACGAATTTTTCACCTACAACAGATCCCATTGAGCCACCCATAAAGCCAAAATCAAAAGCGGCTACGACGACAGCTTTACCTTCCAGAGTTCCACTCATGACCACCAGCGCATCATTTTCTTTAGTCTTTTTCTGTGCCTGGGTAATGCGGTCTTTGTACTTTTTACTGTCTTTAAATTTTAAAGGGTCTAGAGGCTTCAAAGTTGCAGCAATTTCTTCACGATCATCAGTATCAAGAAACAGTTCTAAACGCCTTCTTGCTCCAATGCGCATATGGTGATCACATTTAGGGCAAACATTAAAGTTCTTTTCCAGTTCACTATTATACAAAATTGCATTACAGGCAGGGCATTTGTTCCATAAACCTTCGGGGACAGCGATCTTCTTACTGTCAGTTTCTTTTTTTATAATGGTAGAGGGGACTAACTTTTCAAACCAACTCATGTGTGCTCCTTCTTTAATCTTGGTTATCCATGGCAAGGCGCATGGATTTTAATAACGCGATAATCTCTTGTTTAGCGACTTCAGGGGCAGATAAGTTCACCTCAATTTTACTAATTAATGCACTACCGACAACCACTGCATCACCAAGACTCGCAATAACTTTAGCAGTTTCAGCATCTTTGATTCCAAAGCCAATGCCTACTGGTAACTGCGTGTTTGCGCGAATATCGATTAATTTTCTTTGTACGTCTGATGTGTCTAGATTACCCGCACCAGTAATGCCTTTTACGGAGACATAATACAGAAAACCGCTACCGACTGAATCCATTTTTTTAATTCTGTCAGTACTACTATTCGGGGCCAGTAAAAAGATCTGGTCAATATTATGTGAGTTTAGTAAAGCAGCACATTCTTGTGCTTCTTCGGGGGGTAAATCAACAGTTAAAACGCCATCAACGCCTGCATTTTTAGCTGCCAGCGCAAAAGACTCAAAACCCATCGCTTCGACAGGATTTGCATAACCCATTAAAACAACTGGAGTGGTTTGATTATTAGTCCTGAATTGGCTAACAATTTCCAGAGTACGGCGTAAGCTCATTTTATGCTCTAATGCACGCTCGCTGGCACGTTGAATAACTGGGCCATCAGCCATAGGGTCAGAAAAAGGTACACCTAATTCGATAATATCAGCACCCGCTTCAACCATGGCATGCATCATGGGGACAGTGAATTCAGGGTTAGGGTCCCCGGCAGTAATAAAAGGAATCAGTGCCTTGTGTCCCGACTTTTTAAATTCGGCAAATTTAGTCGCTAAACGGCTCATATTTTAACTCCTTCATGATTTGCAATGGTCTGCATATCTTTGTCACCGCGACCGGATAAATTTACAATTAAAATCTCATCTGACTGCATGGTCGGTGCTAATTTCATCGTGTAAGCCAGGGCATGACTTGATTCCAATGCGGGAATAATACCTTCCATGCGTGTTAAAGCATAAAAACCTTCTAACGCTTCTTTGTCAGTGATACTGACATATTGTGCGCGGCCTATATCTTTTAACCACGAGTGCTCAGGACCCACTCCCGGATAATCTAAACCCGCAGAAATGGAATGTGTTTCAATGATTTCACCGTCATCATCTTCCATTAAATAAGTGCGGTTACCGTGTAAAATTCCGGGGCGACCGGCACATAAAGGCGCGGAATGACGACCGGTTTCAATGCCATCGCCCGCTGCTTCTACGCCGATCATTTTGACATCAGCATCATCAATAAAAGGGTAAAATAAGCCAATCGCGTTGGAGCCGCCGCCGATACAGGCAACCAGTGTATTGGGTAACTTTCCGGTCTGTGCCAGGCATTGTTGTTTTGCTTCACGGCCGATAATGGATTGAAAGTCTCTCACCATTGCCGGGTAAGGTGCTGGGCCTGCAGCAGTACCAATAATATAAAAGGTATTGTCAACATTGGTAACCCAATCTCTGATGGCTTCATTAAGCGCATCTTTTAGTGTTTTTGAGCCTGATTCTACCGCAACGACTTTAGCGCCCAGCAATTCCATGCGGTAGACATTTTGTATTTGCCTAGCTACATCGACAGCCCCCATGTAAACCACGCACTCTAAACCTAAGCGCGCGCAAACAGTGGCAGTAGCAACGCCATGTTGACCAGCGCCAGTTTCAGCAATAATGCGCGTTTTACCCATACGCTTAGCCAATAAAATTTGGCCAATGGTATTATTGATTTTATGCGCACCAGTGTGATTTAAATCTTCACGTTTAAGATAGATTTGTGCGCCACCTAATTCACGACTCCAACGTTCGGCATGATATAGCGGCGAAGGCCGCCCAACATAATGTTGAAAGTCTTTATCCAGTTCGGCCAGGAACTCAGCATCGACCATGTATTTTTTATAGGCAGCCTCGAGTTCTTCTACCGCAGGAATTAATGTCTCTGCGATAAATAAACCACCATAAGGACCAAAATGTCCCCGTTCATCGGGCATATTGTATAAATTAGTTATTTCTGTCACTTAGGTAAACCTCAGTTAAAAATGCTGCTATTTTATTATTATCTTTTATACCTTTAGCCGCTTCCACACCGCTACTCACGTCTAAAGCATAGGGTTTAACGTGTGCGATTGCATCGCGTACATTCTGCGCACTTAATCCACCGGCAAGAATAATGGGTAAATTACAGTGCTGCGGGATTAAATCCCAGTCAAATTGTTCCCCTGTGCCGCCTTTAGCCTTGGCATGATAAGCGTCGAGCAATAAGCCACGGGCGTCATGAAATTCAGTTGTTAAAGCTTGTATGTCAACATCAGGCTGCATTCTGATGGCTTTTATGTAGGGCTTGGCATACAGCCGGCAAGCTTGTGCAGACTCATCGCCATGAAACTGCAATACATCAATTGACACCTGATCGATGACTGCTCTAATCTGCACTTCAGATGCATCAACAAAAAGTGCGACCACTGTTGTAAACGCAGGCAATGAGGCAACAATTTCCTGAGCTTTAGCAATGCTGACATGCCGGGGGCTCGCTGCATAAAATACCAGGCCTATTGCATCAGTACCTGCATAGGCAGCATAAGCTGCTTGCTCGGCAGAAGTAAAGCCGCAAATTTTGACCCGTGTTCGTTTCATTCTCTGTATGCAATCATTCAGCAATAAAGCCGACTAGAATACCATATTGAAAGACTCTCTTGAAGAGAAGAAATGGCTAGTCAGATAGATTTAAATATGTTGCTGAATAATTGCCTATGATTAAAGGATAGACAGTGTTGGGCTAACAAATAATTAGTGTTAGTACAAACGCATTAATAATGACCATCATGCATAAGTATTCTTAATATCTCGATAAACAACGATACTTGAGAAATTTAGTGGCTGTGCGGATGTCCACCGTCATGACTGTGACTATGTAGAGTCATTTCTTGCGCAGGTTCCTCCGGGATGTTTATATCAGAAGAGTGAATATGAGCCGCAGAGTCATGAGTGTGTTCATGCTGTGGATTTTGCTCCTCAACTTTATTTTGGTGCATAACAGGGGTAACAGCTACACCGTGCTGATACACCATTAAGCCACCTAAATCAGCGCCCAGAGTCAAAAGTATGACGAGTAGTGCTGATAAAAAAAAGTACCCGTAGGTTTTTGTATATAGAAAGCTTTCGGCAGAAAAATAGCGGCGTAGCGATAATAGCAACGCTAACACCGTCACGCTTATGCCAAAGACTTGATGACGGAGCATAATGGCATGCGTGGCATCATTGTGAGGTGCGGAATACGCAGCTTGAAGTCCGGCCGCCACGGTAAATATTGCTGATAATGTGCCAATATAGAGTATTGGTGTAGCAAATTTTCGCCATGCAGGTTTCGAAAATAAACCGCCCAGTGTGTCAATAAAGAAAAAAATTGTAAATAAGGCGATAGGAAAGTGGACCAGCAAAGGATGGATATTATCCATAGCGCTAAAGCCGGGCATAATTGCCGCAAATATTTCTGCAGGAGTTTTAGTTGCAAGTGACTCTATAAAGGTTAAAAAAGCTTCCAGACCTTTTGCTGCGCTTAACCCATCATGGTCACCACCTCCGTGTATTTGTGGCAATACATCAAATATTAAATCTATCATTTTTCTCGTATTTATTAATTGGTATGAGTTGATGAGAAAGGGTTTTTATAGGACGCATTATACGGTTATGCTGATTTTATTGCATTTTTTTAGTAGGGATTAAATTCAGCGCTGTAAATACCGCCTGCTGGCGAATTTCTTGTCGGTCACCGATAAAGTATTCCAGAGTAACATGTGCTGGTTGAGTTCTTTTTTGCCAGGCAATATAAACAGTACCCACTGGTTTTTCCGTGGTCCCGCCTGTAGGGCCTGCAACCCCGGTAATTGCAATAGCATAGTCTGCCAGGCTGTTTTGAAGTGCACCTTGGGTCATCTGTCTGGCCACTTCGGCACTGACTGCACCAAATTGTTCAATAGTTTCAGCTTTAACCTGGAGCATATCTATTTTAGCTGCATTGCTATAAGTAATAAATCCACGGTCATACCAGGCTGAACTACCAGATATGTCAGTAATACATTGCCCTAGCCAGCCACCGGTGCAGGATTCGGCAGTTACTAACCACGTATGGGTCGTGTTTAAAAAGTACCCAAGATTTTTAGCTGCCAGAGTAAGGTTTAGATTTGAGCTCATAAGTGCTTTGTTTGCTATTAATTTTAAAGCTAAGGACAATACTTTGTTAAAATTAAATTATAATTATAACGCTAGTTTCCAGATGCCTAGAATATTCCTCTGAAAACAAGTGCAGGGTGCGGCATCAGTCCGTCTTTATTATAGAAATAATTACTTATAACTGCTTAGCATTCAAGGTATTTAAAAAATAAACAATGACAGATTTAGATTGGAACGATTATTCAATAGAAACTCAGGCGATTAGAGCTGGGCAAACGCGTAGTCATGAAGGTGAGCATAGTATGCCCATTTATATGACTTCTAGCTACGTTTTTAACAGCGCAGAAGAAGCCGCATTACGCTTTACTGGGCAGCAGCCAGGAAATATATATTCTCGCTTTACTAACCCGACTGTGAATACCTTTCAGGAACGTTTGGCGCTTATGGAACAAGGCGATCGTTGTCTTGCCTTCGCTTCGGGTATGGCGGCGATTATGGCAATAGGTATGAGTCTGCTTAAAGCGGGTGATCATGTCGTTTGTTCGCGCAGTGTTTTTGGTAATACAGTACTGACTTTCCAGAACTATTTTGCCAAATTTGGTGTTGAGACTAATTTTGTTGAATTATCTAATCTGGGTGCATGGGAAGCGGCCATACGCCCTAATACCCAATTTCTGTTTGTGGAAACACCATCAAACCCTTTAATGGAACTGGTGGATATTCGTGCCTTGGCAGATATTGCCCATAAAAAAGATTGTCTGCTAGTTGTCGATAATGTTTTTTGTACGCCGATTATGCAAAAGCCCTTAGCGCTAGGCGCAGATATTGTCGTACACTCAGCCACTAAATATCTGGACGGGCAGGGCCGTTGTGTGGGGGGTGCAGTAATTGCTAATGAGGAAATTATTGAAAAATACATTTATCCTTATTTACGCACTGGCGGAGCTACTATGAGTGCGTTTAATGCCTGGATCTTCCTGTCTGGACTAGAAACTTTAGCTGTTAGAATGAAAGCACATTGTGATAGTGCGTTTGAATTAGCGAAATGGTTAGAACAACAGCCCGCTGTAGAAAAAGTGCATTACCCTGGTCTTGAATCTCACGCTCAGCATGAACTGGCTAAACAGCAGCAAAGTCATTTTGGTGCAGTGGTCAGTTTTGAGTTAAAAGGTGGAAAAGAGCAGGCATGGAAATTGATAGATGCTACACGGATGCTATCGATTACAGCCAATTTAGGTGATGTGAAATCTACAATTACACATCCAGCAAGTACCACACATGGCCGTTTAGCGCCTGAAGTAAGATTACAGGCAGGGATCAAAGAGAGTTTAGTGCGAATTTCCGTAGGCCTGGAAAGCATAGAAGATATAAAGCAGGATTTGTTGCGCGGTTTGACTTTATAACTATTTAGTTAACGCGGTCTATATAAAATTAAGGTGTGTACTACTGCAGACCATTTCAATGTATTTTATATAACTGTACATCTGCTGTGGGAGAGGGTTTAGTTGAATTTAATCATGGCTAAATTCCGCTCCCCTGGCTAGTTCCTGTATTAAGTAATCACAGTCGGTTCGACGCGTCCTGTCCGCTTTTTAACTTGGCAAAACTGCTCCGCAAGCTGTATCAATTCAGCAAGCGCATTTTGTGGATCCTGATCGTGTTTACTGGCATCGGCTTCATATTTTTCTAGATAAATACGTAGCGTCGCACCGACAGTACCTGTACCTGATAAGCGGAAAATAATACGTGATCCATCTGCAAAGCCTATGCGTATTCCTTGATGTTTACTGATGCTATTGTCAACTGGATCTGTATAGCTAAATTCATCAGCATATTGAACACTGTAGGATCCAAACGATTGTCCTGCCAGGGTTTTTATTTGTTCGCGTAAATAATCCATAATGCCGTTAGCGATATCACTTTCTACCGCTTCGTAATCATGACGACAATAGATGTCACGACCAAACTTTTGCCAGTGTTCGGTAACTATCTGGCTAACTGGCTGCGCTTTTTTAGCCAGAATATTCAGCCAGAATAAAACAGCCCATAAGCCATCTTTTTCACGTACATGACTGGAACCAGTGCCAAAGCTTTCTTCACCACATAAAGTGATTTTATTGGCATCTAGTAAATTACCGAAAAATTTCCAGCCTGTGGGCGTTTCAAAGCAAGGTAGATTCATCGCTTTAGCAACACGGTCAACTGCCTGGCTGGTGGGCATGGAGCGCGCAACACCGCTAATTCCATTTGCATAGCCAGGTACCAGATGAGCATTGGCAGCGATAATGGCGAGGCTATCGCTAGGGGTAACAAAAATATTGTTGCCTAAAATCATGTTTCTATCGCCATCACCATCGGAGGCTGCAGCAAAATCGGGCGCTTCTGGACTGAACATTAGTTCAGCAAGTTCTTTTGCATGAGCCAGATTTGGGTCAGGGTGATGACCGCCAAAATCCTCTAATGGCGTGGCATTGATCACTGAGCCTGATGGTGCGCCCAAGATACCTTCTAATATTCGGGTGGCATAAGGCCCTGTTATAGCGTGCATTGCATCGAAGCGCAGGCTTAATTTACCTGAGCTGATTACTTGTTTAAGTAAGTCAAAATCAAATAAAGACGCCATTAATTCTGCATAATCATCGACAGGGTCAATAATGCGGATCCTGAGTTGATCTATTGTTTGTTCGCCGACGGTATCAAGGTTAACATCAGGAATGTCAGCAATTTTATAAGTTGTTATGCTTTTACTATACTCATAAAAAGCATCGGTATAATTTTCTGGGGCTGGTCCGCCATTGCTGATATTATATTTGATGCCAAAATCTTCATCAGGTCCGCCTGGATTATGGCTGGCAGAAAGAATTAAACCGCCTAGTGCCTGATATTTTCTAATTAAGTGTGAGGCAGCAGGGGTTGATAAGAGCCCTCCTTGGCCTATAATAAAGTTGGTAAAACCATTTGCAGCTGCAATCTTAATAATAATTTGAGTCGCTTCGCGATTAAAGTAGCGTCCATCGCCGCCGATAACGAGTGTTTTATTATCACTTTCTTCTAGTGATGAAAAAATAGACTGGACAAAGTTTGCCAGATAATGCGTTTTCTGGAATACTTTGACTTTTTTTCTTAAACCTGAAGTGCCTGGTTTTTGATCAGAATAAGCTTGAGTTTGAACTGTTTCTATTTGCATAATAATTAAACCTGTACGATGGATTTCAGCTTAA
>CAYWLM010000043.1:0-21437 GCA_964459125.1 uncultured Methylomonas sp.
TTTATAATGTAAGTTACAGGGTATATGGATACAAACTGTTCTTAGTTAATTAACTCCTTAATGGTTTCGAGAAATTTATAAATGAAACAAACAATAACACTTGTTTTCGCAGTGACAAACAGTCACTTAAGAATTCGCAGAATAGAAAATCATAGGTTGAATTCAGAGCACGCAAAAAAATGGCGATTTCTCACCGTTATGCTTCTGCTTACCGGTATCGCGTTTATGCTCTCTGGGTGCTCGACACCAGTCAACGTAAAGCATGTGGACATTCAGACCGCTTATCGAAATAACACGGCAAGTGCGCTTTCAACAAGTAAGCCATCAGATGCTTCAAGTATCATACTCAGACGACAAGGATTGCTGGATCGGTTCGAAACGGAGCCCGCTGTGGTTTTGGCGGAATTGCATCAAAGTCTTGAAGTAGTGGGCGATGAGGATCAATTGTTTGCGCTGGCAGAACTTTCTATGCTACACGCCAGAAATACCAAAGACCGCGCCTATTTTCTGGCATCAGCCATATATGCATGGGCACTGCTGTTTCCAGAAAATGGTATGGACATACAGATACGACCATCGGACCCAAGGTTTCGGCTTAGCTATGATATTTACAATCAAGCCGTTGCCCAAGGCCTGGCAGCACCTGGTGACGCTGAAAAAAATGAAGTGCGTCTGCAATCTGGAAATTTCAAACTTCCATTCGGCACACTACAGGTATGTCTCGATGAATCCGGCATGTCATGGGGTGGATATCCGCTTGACCGTTTTATTGCTACGAATGCCCTGGATGTTGATGGTCTTAGAAATCGCTACCGTAAATCCGGAATTGGAGTGCCGTTGGCTGCAAGTCTTGCAAAAACACAGTCGTCAGTAAAGAAAATTGGTTCGGATCGCCTTGGACCGCATACAAAAGTTCCCGTCACTGCATTGTTGCGTTTTGAAAACGCACGCACCAGCCTGAGCAAGGGCGATATACAAGGGCAAATTGAAGTGTATGCAGCAGACCAAACTTCAACAGTGATGATTAATGGGCAAAAGCAGCCTATCGAGTCCGACCCAACAGCCGTTCTTGCTTATCAACTGAATGATAGTCCTCTGTACGCCATGGAAATTGCCGGATTTTTCAAGGGGTCGGTTCTCACCAGCGGTCTGCTTCCAAAAGACCGTGCGCAAGATGGTATTTTTTTAATGCAGCCGTACCGTCCCGGGAAAATTCCTGTCGTGTTAGTGCATGGAACCGCGTCGAGTCCTGCGCGCTGGGCTGAATTAGTTAACGAACTGAATGGCGATCCAAAAATCCGTGAACGCTTTCAGATATGGTTATTTATCTACGACAGCGGTAGAGCCGTTGGCTATTCAGCGGGGCGGTTACGTAAGGCACTGACGAATACTGTGCATGAACTCGACCCTGAAGGAAAAGACCCCGCGTTACAGGATATGGTCGTCATTGGTCACAGCCAAGGTGGATTATTGACCAAGCTCACTGCCATTGATAGTGGAACGAAATTTTGGGATCACATCAGTGACAAACCCTTTGATCAAATGGAACTTAGCCCGGAAGCCCGCGAACTCATACAACAATCTGCGTTTTATACGCCTTTGCCTTTCGTCAAGCGCGTGGTGTTTATTTCGACACCACAACACGGAGCCATGTTAGCCGCATCTCAAATAGTGACGGGGCTTGTTTCCAAGTTGGTCACCCTACCTGTAACGATGATTAATAACACTGCACTATTGGCTCAAATTGCTACAGCATCAGGAGATGATAAATTTGCCGCAATGCTAAGCAGGCCCATGACCTCTGTTGACACTATGAACCCGAACAACCCCGCACTGCAAATTTTGGCATCCATACCCGTTACACCGAGTATTCCAGCACACTCGATTATCGCAGTCGAAGGCGATGGACCAATAGAGGAGGGTGATGATGGCGTGGTTGCCTATAAAAGTGCTCATATTGATGAAGCAGTTTCGGAGTTGGTCGTTCCTTGGGGGCACTCGTGTCAAGGGCAGCCGGAAGTTATTGAAGAAGTCAGACGCATTCTGTTTGAGCACTTAAAGACATCAGGAGCAACACTACCAGGAACTGTAGCCCCGCCTAACTCATTCCCAAGCGGAGTAGGTGAGAATGAGAAATAAAGAAACTGATGATTTCAAGGGAAATATGCAAATTCAGTTTTATATATTTTTACCTTAATATTGGTGAGGCTTGTTGTTGAAAACAAGTTAGTTTTGCATATTATTTTAATTCTGTAAGCCATATGGCAGGTTATTTTATTGACCTAAATCCAAGGATGTCGCTTATATTTAGCGTATGCTCTATTAATTTTAAGGCCGAATGCAGGAAATTTTTCTCAATCGACGAAAAAAACAATTTTGCTGATAGACATTTTAATCGTTGCAAAATAATTTCTGTTCTGATCAACTCTGGACTTGCAGGATTCAGGTACTAAACTTCCCATATTTTAGTAACATCAGTGGCAAGAGCAATAAATTCAATAATGTCGATGACGCTAGTCCACCAATAATAATCGCTGCCATAGGCCCCATAATTTCCAATCCCGGGTTATCACTATTAAATGCAATAGGAGCCATAGCCAGCGCGGTCACTAATGCAGTCATCAAAATCGATGGTAAACGCTCCTGTGCACCTTTTAACGCGGTTGCTAGATTCCACGGCAAACCTTCCTGTTCAACCAGGTGCTGGTAATGTGATAGCAGCATAATGCTATTACGTACAGTGATGCCAAATAAGGTAATAAAACCAATAATAGAGCCTATGGATAGGGTGGCATCCATTAAAATAACAGCGATCATTCCACCCATTAGAGAGAAGGGAATATTGAGCAAGGTAATCGCGACATGGCGTAGATTTTGGATCGCAATATAAATAAAAATAAGCACGCCTATACTGGCGAGCAGAGCATGTAATATCAGATCTTGTTTCGCTTGTGCCTGTTCAACGGCTGCTCCGGTAAATTCTGCATAGATATTTTCTTCGAAGCTAATATTATCGTTGACTCGTGTTTTGAGTTCCTGCATAAATGCAGCCATATCATGTCCAGTCACATTACAAGTAATGCTTTGTCGCCTTTGCGCATTTTGATGCAAAATATTGTAACGCCCTTCATTATGTTTAATATCGACTAATTCATTTAGGTTTATCAATTTTCCAGACAATGTTCTTATAGGCAGCTCGCCTATTAGTTCAGGTTGATGGCGCATATCTGGGCTTAAAGTAACGCTAATATTGTAACTGCGATTGCCCTTTAGGTGCTTGCCAA
Organism: uncultured Methylomonas sp.; assembly: GCA_964459125.1. Classification (GTDB taxonomy): domain Bacteria; phylum Pseudomonadota; class Gammaproteobacteria; order Methylococcales; family Methylomonadaceae; genus Methyloprofundus. Next base: position 3,285 of record CAYWLM010000043.1, read on the forward strand.
CCACATATCCTGCGTAAGCTGCCTGAATAGTCTGCAACACTTCTGTTGCCTGTACACCCCAGAATTTGAGTTTATCCTGATTTAGCTGGATTTGTATCAACGGTGTGCCTGGAGGTGAGCGCAATTGTATTTCAGTTGCCCCGGGAATTTCCTGCATCAGGCTTGCTATCTGCTGTGCTTTTATATCCAGCAGGTTTAAATCATTACCATAAATATTCACCACTACCGGTGAAGTATAGCCAGAAATGGTTTCATCAACACGTTCGATTAAAAAAGTATTGGCTTCATATAACAGGCCAGGAAATTCAGCCAGAATATCACGTAGTTGTTGTAATACTTTCTCTTGCCCAGCACCCGAGAGTGGTTTAAGACGTACTTCATATTCGCTGTAATGACTGCCGTAGGTATCCGCGCCTCTTTCCGCACGTCCAGCCCATTGTGAAACAGATTCAATCTGAGAAATTTTGTTGAATTGCCCGGTTATTTGTATGCCCTGGCGTATTGATTCTTCTAGTGAAGTTCCCGGAATACTGGTGGTATGAACTATGTAATGACCTTCGCGTAATTCAGGTAGGAATTTATGTCCTAGCGTCGTAAAACGCATGACCGTCAATAATGAGATTATCAGACAGCCAATAATAATCAGTTTGAAATGCGCTGCTATAGCTTTTAACAGGCGGGTATAAATGGGGTTTAGGTAGTTAATAACCGGCGGTGTACCCGTAAGTTGAATATCTTTGCTTAATAATACATAACACAGCGCAGGCGTTAAGGTTAATGCAACCAGTAGTGACATTAAGATGGCCAGAATATAAGAGTATCCCAGTGGAGCAAATAATCGACCAGCAACACCATCTAAAGTTAATAGCGGGACAAATACCAGAGCAACAATAAAACTAGCGTAAACTACAGAGCTGCGCACTTCCATCGATGCATCATAGACTATTTTATGGCTAGGCTCTGGGCTTGCTAATAAACGATTTTCACGTAAGCGACGGAAAATATTTTCGGTGTCAATAATCGCGTCATCAACTACCTCTCCTAGTGCTATGGCCAAGCCACCAAGTACCATAATATTTAGATTTATTTCCAGTTCGAGTAAGACGAGTACTGCACTGATTAACGATAAAGGAATGGCAATAGCGGAAATAAAAGCGGTACGTAAGTTATATAAAAACAGATATAAAATGATAATTACAAACAAGCCACCTAAAAGTAAATGGCTAGACAGGTTGTTGATGGAGGTTTTAATATAATCAGCGGGTTTGAATAAGTGTGCGTAAAAATCTATTTGCTGTTCTGCAAATAGAGGTTCAAATTCCTTTAAAGCTTGCTCTACTGCATTGGATACTGTCAGCGTGTTAGCATCAAATTGACCAATCACCATCATTACAATACCAGGTTTTCCCATGACTTGAGCGGCGCCAATGGAAGGCTCTGCTGCGTATTGAATGCTGGCTATGTCACCTAATAATAATGTTCCCTCATTCGCGTATTTTATAATACTCTGGCGCAGTTGCTCAGGCGTTGTCGCCAACCCAGTGACTTGTAGAGTAAAACGCTGGTTGCTGCTTTCTATAAAGCCGCCTCCTTGTATTTTTCCGTTTTGTGCAGCAGCTGTAATGACTTCGTTAAATGAAATATTATGCCGCTGTAGTTTAGCTGGGTCTAGCTGGATTTGTACTTGTCTGATATCGCCGCCAAAGATATTTACATCGGCTACGCCATGCACTGCTAATAAACGCGGCACCAGCATCGTATCGACTAAATCACGTAGTTGCATCAGATCTTTGTGTTCAGAACTGAGTCCAATCGTTAGCACCGTCGCCGATGATGAGGTTAATGGCACAGGAACGGGTGTACGCACACCCGCAGGTAGTTGTGTTAATACACTAGAGAGACGTTCGGTAACTAATTGACGATTACGATAAATATCACTATGTTCAGCAAATATTGCTGTGATTATAGAAAGACCTTGTATGGATTCAGATCGGGTCGATTGTAAACCCATTAAACCGCTGAGGGATAATTCAATCGGCTGAGTCACTAATACTTCAACTTGTTCGGCAGAAAAACCAGGCGATTCTGTTTGAATAATGATTTGTTTCGGAGAAAATTCAGGGAATACATCTAGTCCGGCATTTGCAAAACGATAGCTACCATAGATTAATATTAATAAAGCAATGGCGATAACAACGCCATAGAAACGTATGGAAAATCTGACTAAATGTGCAAGCATAGTAAAATCAGTTGTTTATCAATGAGGTAGGATACGCACTGTGTGCCGTTCTATATGGGGGGGAAGTGATTAGCCGGGTATTAATCGTCATCATCTTCCGCAGGAATCTGGCTACGGAATTCTTCTGATAAAAGCATTTGTGCTCCTATGCTTACGAGCTTGTCACCTTGCTGTAATTCTTTGTGGATAAAATAGGCATCACTGTGAATGAGTTTTTTCTGGGTGATTTTAATACGCTTAAACTGTTCATCATCAATTTGCTGATAAACAAAAGCCTGGCCTAAATGCCATACCAATGCAGATGCAGGAATAATTACCCCGGTTAATTTTTCTTCATTTACGGGTAGCCAGGCAGCAACACGTTGATGATGGAATTTTACAGCCTGATCACTCAAGTAGAAAAATGGGCTGCCGGCCTGCTGTTGCTGATTATTTTCAAGTGCAGGTGCATCAGCTACATAACTGGCTGATTGTGCTTTTTCGCGTAGTCCAAATGGCTGTATAAATATGGTTTTACTAGGTGCTGATATTTGCGAGGGTAGATAAATCACATAAAGTGGTCTTGTCAGGGTGTTTAACATATTGTCAGACTGGCTGGTATCATTTAAAAACCAGCTACTTAAAATTTTCCCCCATTTTGCTTGTGCATAGAACTGGATAGTATTTGCTTGTTGTTGAGCCATATTAAACTGTGTCTGATCAATTTTTAGCTGAACTTGCTGGTCGCGTAATTTTCGTGTGGAAACCGCCTGATCACGTTTCAGGTTTTGTAAAAGCTGAACGTTTCTCTGGCTTTGTTGTAGTTTAATGTATGCTGTTTCTTGTTGTGCTTTAGCGAGTAAATAGTCTTTACGAAGAATGATTAATGGACTCAGGTCTACACGAACAGCAAAGGTTTCGATTTCGGGGCTAAATTCACTGTTGTGTAACTGCAGGGTCTTTATGCCAGTTGCCTGTTGCGTTATTTGATCGATAAAAACACTAGAATCAGCTTGATTGATGGCGTGGATATTATCCTCTTGTGCATAACTTTTTAGTCCAGTCAGCGCAAGGAGCAGGAAAAAAATGCTGAATATCGGCAATGATTTAAACATGATGGCAAGACAATATTAGGCTGATTACGATAAATGTAATTTTATTATAAAGTATTCGACTGAATAGTAGCGGTCTATAGGATAATTTAGGATAAAATATGCGTATCTATAATAATTAAAAAAACAAAGGTGATACAAGAATGAGCCAAAACCCTGAAGAGTTAAAGTATGCTGTTACACATGAGTGGGTCAAGTTAGAAGACGATAATATTATTAAAATTGGTATCACTGATTTCGCACAGGAACAATTAGGTGACCTAGTGTATATAGAGTTACCCGAAGTAGGTCGTCAATTAGCTGCTGAAGAACAGTGTGCAGTAGTAGAGTCGGTTAAAACAGCATCAGATCTGTTTTGTCCTGTTACTGGTGAAGTTATTGCCATTAATGAAAGTTTAGCTGATGCGCCAGAACAGGTTAATGAGGATGCATTTAATACCTGGTTATTTAGTTTACGAATAAAAAGTATTGATGATCTGGATAGATTATTAGATGCAGACGATTATGAAAAAGTCATTTCCTAAGCCTAGTCATAAACCGATGCGAATATCAGCTATTTAAATACTTGAAAAACTATCCACAAAATCTGTGGATAACTATGTGGATAGTTTGCAACAAACGATGTTAAAGGACTGTAATTATTACAGTTTTGTTAAATTGACTAAATAATATACATTCATATAAATCAATGACTTATAGCGAGTCAAGTCTTTGTGTTAGCAGAAAATATTACTATAATTTTACTTGACAGGAGTTTGTGGAAAATGGCTGGACAAAATGCAAAAGGTTTAAAGCGTATCGTGAATGCGTTCTTTTTTTCAATCGCTGGATTTAAGGCGACTTGGAAACATGAAGAAGCCTTTAGGCAAGAAGTACTGTTACTACTGGTAGCTGCACCACTGGCGCTGTGGATAACAGATAATAATATTGAACAGGTTTTACTTATTGGTAGTGTCGTCGGTGTGTTATTAGTCGAACTATTAAATTCTGCTGTAGAATCTGCAATTGATCGAATCGGCTTTGAGCATCACGAACTTTCAGGTAGAGCAAAAGATATCGGTTCAGCAGCGGTTATGTTATCGTTAACTTTGGCTGCTTTGACATGGGCGCTAATTTTAATTTAATTGGAAATAATATATGAGTGCATTGATTTGTGGGTCTATGGCCTACGATACAATTATGGTTTTTCATGATAAGTTTAAAAACCATATTCTTCCAGAAAAAGTACATATGTTGAATGTGTCTTTTTTAGTGCCGGCGATCCGCAGAGAGTTTGGTGGGTGTGCAGGTAATATTGCGTATAACTTAAAATTATTGGGCGAGCAACCCAAGATCATGGCGACAGTAGGTCATGATTTTGAACCCTATGCGCAGTGGTTGAGTCAATGCAAAATCTCTTGTGAGTATATTACCAAGCTAGTTGACCATTACACGGGACAAGCCTATATCACCACCGATGAAGATGATAATCAGATTACTGCGTTTCATCCCGGTGCGATGAATAATTCTCACGTTAACTCGGTGCCTCAGGATGCAGGTATAGAAATAGGTATTGTTTCACCTGATGGGAAGTTAGGTATGCAACAGCACGCACAAGAATTTGTTAATGCAGGAATACCCTTTATTTTTGATCCTGGCCAGGGTATGCCTATGTTCAGTGGCGAGGAGTTATTGGACTTGTTAGGCTTAGCAACCTGGGCCACATTCAATGACTATGAGTCTGAATTAATGCAGGAGCGTACTGGCTTAACATTAGAACAAATTGCCGAGCAAGTTGAAGCGCTCGTTATTACTTTAGGCGGTGAAGGCTCTAAAATTTACACTCAGGGAAAATGTATACACATACCCTCTGCAAAGGCTAAACAGTTAAGAGATCCAACAGGTTGCGGTGATGCTTATCGTGCAGGACTGTTGTTTGGTCTGATGAATGAATATGACTGGCCAACGACAGGGCGTATTGCCTCTTTGCTGGGTTCAATGAAAATTGAGCATCATGGTACGCAGAATCATCATTTTACCATGGAGCAATTTAAAGCGCGGTATCAGGATAGTTTTGGCGAGTCATTCTAGTTTAGATTTTTTTAAGCTCCAGTATGGGAATGTGATCCGTGATGCTAAGCGTCACGGATTACTGAGGCATTGCATTAATTTCTCCGCAAGTCGTACAAACTAGAAAACAAAATAAATAACCATGCTGAATAGCTGTACAACAAAATATCCGATTTCCATCAAGGTTTCTGCTTCGCTTATTGTCACAGCCCTAACTCTTTTATGTATTTCCGTAGCTCTGGCACATGGCGTCGATGCTAATACTCAGAAGTTTCTACAAGCCAATCAAGGCGTTGCGATTGGGCCATTTATGTATATCGGTGCCAAGCATATGCTCACCGGCTATGACCATTTATTATTTCTTCTCGGGGTTATTTTCTTTTTATTTCGTACCCGGGATATATTAATTTATGTCAGCCTATTTACCTTAGGCCATAGTTTGACGCTGTTTTTTGGTGTCCTGGAAAATATTTCCGTAAATGCTTATTTAATTGACGCTATTATTGGATTGTCTGTGGTTTATAAAGGCTTTGATAATCTTGGTGGTTTTCAGCGCTTGTTTGCTCGCCAACCAAATACTAAAGTAGCTGTGTTAATTTTTGGTTTATTTCATGGCATGGGTTTAGCGACAAAATTACAGGATTTTGATTTACCAGAACATGATCTGTGGAAAAATTTACTGGCATTTAATATCGGTGTTGAGATCGGTCAATTTCTGGCTTTATTTTTTATTTTAATATTCTTAAATCTGTGGCGGCGTTTTAACTGTTATTTTAGTTTTGCAGTGGCTACTAATACTTTGTTAATGGCTGCCGGTCTGGTTTTATTCGGCTATCAAATGATTGGCTATGTACTATCTACGTAATACTTATGAATGAAGTAAATATCCCTGTGCAATCTTTGAAAACCTTGATCATTAGTATGATCAGTGCGCTTATACTGGCTTTTTTAATATTAGTGGTATTTATTGGACCTGCTGAATATGGCATTGATCCAACTGGTTTAGGAAAAAAACTGGGGTTAACTGTATTAGCAAAACCTTTGGCAGAAAATGTAAAAAGAGCAGTGTCCTGTCCAACTGGAGAGCAAGCTGCTGGTTGGCAAGATATCGTGCAAATTACCATACCCGCTAGATCAGGTCTGGAATACAAATTTTATTTGCAAAAAAATGCTCAAATAACTTATGTATGGAGCAGTGATAATGAAGCATTATATTTTGATTTTCATGGAGAGCCAGCAGGGGATAAATCGGGATATTTTAAAAGTTACCGTGAAACGACCGCGAACGCATCTGAGGGTGATTTAACGGCTCCCTTTACTGGAACGCATGGATGGTACTGGAAAAATGATACCAACAAAACAATTCAGGTGACTTTAAAAACTAAAGGACAGTATAAAATTAAGGGTTTGATTTAGTTTATGGGCAGCAGGCTTTAGCAATCTACCTGTTATTTACTAGATAAGGAGGCTAAAGCCTACTGCACATTTTTATGTTAAAATCAGTATTTTTTATACGATTCATTTTGTGAATTTACCAAAACAGTTATAGAGAGGAGCAATGGCAGGACATAGTAAGTGGGCTAATATTAAACACCGTAAAGCAGGGCAGGATGCAAAGCGGGGGAAATTATTTACCAAAGTCATTCGTGAAATTTCTGTCGCAGCAAAAACTGGTGGTGCTGATCCGGCTAGTAATCCTAGCTTACGGACTGCAATTGATAAAGCACTGGGCGCTAATATGAAGCGCGATACCATTGATAACACTATTAAAAAAGCAACCGGTGCAATGGATGGCGTTAATTATGAAGAAGTGCGTTACGAAGGCTATGGCCCCGGTGGTATTGCAGTAATTGTCGATTGTTTAACAGACAACCGTAACCGTACCGTAGGTGAAGTACGGCATGCTTTTTCTAAAGCGGGTGGTAATCTCGGTACCGATGGCTCTGTTGCCTATATGTTTAATAAAGTTGGCATTTTAAGTTATGCGAGTGATGTTGATGAAGATGCAGTGATGGAAGCCGCTTTAGAGGCAGGTGCTGAAGATATAATCACCAATGATGATGGCTCTGTAGATGTCATGACGGCATGGGAAGAGTTTTTGAATGTTAAGGACGCGATGGTCACTGTAGATTTTGAGCCAGCTGATGGAGAAGTCACCATGCAAGCAGATATTTTGAACGAACTCGATATCAATGATGCAGAAAAAATATTGCGCTTAGTGGATGTCCTGGAAGATCTAGATGATGTACAAAACGTCTATACTAATGCAGATATCAGTGATGAAGTGATAACTCAACTGGAAGATGTATAGTAAGTGGCCAGAATTTTAGGGATAGACCCCGGTTCACGTCTGACAGGATTTGGTATTATTGACGAAACAGCCACTGGCTATAAGTATGTAGCCAGTGGCTGTTTACGTATTAAAGGTGATAATTTCCCGGAACGCTTAAAGCAGATTTTTGCAGGTATCAGCGATATTGTTGAAGAATATCAACCTACAGAAATGGCTATAGAACAAGTATTTATGCATAAAAATGCAGATTCGGCACTAAAATTAGGTCAGGCACGAGGAGCCGCAATCTGTGCAGTGCAATTATTTGATATACCGGTGTTTGAATATGCTGCCCGTCAGGTTAAACAGGCGGTGGTTGGTAACGGTTCAGCTGACAAATTACAGGTACAGCAAATGGTGAAAATTTTGCTTGGCATAAGCGGTGAGTTACAGATAGATGCTAGTGATGCTCTGGGTATCAGTTTATGTCATTCTAATTTCCAACAAACGCAAAGACGCATAACACAGGGTACGCTTTCATGATTGGCTTTATACGCGGGAAATTAGTAGCAAAAACTCCGCCTTTGCTAGTGCTAGATGTACAAGGTGTAGGTTACGAAATTGAAGCGCCCATGACTACTTTTTATAATCTTCCGGCGATGGGTGAAACCGTGCTTTTGCATACGCATTTGGTGGTACGCGAAGACGCACATATCCTGTTTGGTTTTTCCACTGAATCAGACAGAGTGATGTTTCGTAGTCTAATAAAAGTGAATGGTGTCGGACCGAAGCTGGCACTGACCATTTTATCGGGACAAAGTGCTGATGAATTTCATCGCTGCATTCATGATAATGATACGGCAGCTCTGGTTCGCTTGCCTGGAGTGGGTAAAAAAACAGCCGAGCGTTTGATTATTGAAATGCGTGACAAATTACCGCAAATGGATGAGGCCAATGCCGATAGCAGTAATGCAGCACAAGCTAGTACCGGCTTATCAAGAAGTAGCGCCAAACAAGAAGCCATCAGTGCTTTATGCTCTCTGGGCTATAAAGCGCAAGATGCCAGTAAAATGGTGCAGGGTATCGCGCAAGAGGATAAAAGCTGTGAGGATATTATTCGTTTGGCTTTACAGGGAAAAACACAGTAAATCCAGATTTTCATGCACAATACGAGGTTTTCCAGGCATTTATTCTGCTTGGCTTTAAACTCCCTTACTTATAAGTTCAATAGACCTGGTATTAGACGAGATAAATTACATATGGCACGTAGACGATTTCACAAGAGAAGAAAATTACCCGAAGATCCCATACAAGTAACGATTGAGTCCCTGACTCATGATGGACGAGGGGTGGCACATGTTGATGGTAAAGTCATTTTTATCGACGAAGCTTTGCCGGGCGAAGAACTGGAATTTATTTATACTGATAGTCGTAAAGACTATGCGGAAGGTAAAGTACAAACTTTATTAACACGGGCTCCTGAGCGTGTTGATGCTGAATGTCCACATTTTGGTCGTTGTGGTGGCTGCAGTTTTCAGCATGTAAGTGATAGCGCACAGATCAGTTTTAAACAAGACTTATTGGTAGATCAGTTTCAACGCATAGGAAAAGTTGCAATCCCGGAAATTTGGCAACCATTAACTGGAGCACATTGGGGGTATCGGCGTAAAGCTCGAATGGGCGTTAAATATGTAGAAAAAAAGGGCCGTGTACTGGTTGGATTCCGGGAACGCCGTAATCAATTTTTAGCCGAGATTGAAAGTTGTAAAGTAATGCACCCTATAGTGGGTGAAAAATTGATGGATTTATCCGCGATGATTGGCCAGTTAAGCATTAAAGATAAAATTCCGCAAATCGAAGTTGCCATTGGTGATGAGGATTGTGTGCTTTCATTTCGAGTGCTGGAACCAGCAACAGATGAGGATAAGGAAATTATGCGTGCCTTTGGGCATGAGCATAATATTTCCATGTGCTTACAATCAAAAGGACCAGATACTATTATCCCGATCGAAGGTGAGCCGGAAGTTATACCGACCTATAGTTTGCCGGATCAAGGCATTACATTTCGCTTTAAACCAGCGATGTTTACTCAGGTAAATTATGAAATTAACCGGCAAATGGTTAACCGGGTTATGCAAGAAATGGATTTTAATGAACAGGACAGAGTATTAGATTTATTTTGTGGACTAGGTAATTTTACTTTACCTATCGCAACCAGAGCAGGGCATGTCGTGGGTATTGAAGGTGACCAGCCTTTAGTCAATCATGCCAAAGAAAATGCCCTATTAAATAAACTCAGCAATGTTGAATTTTTTGCGGCTGATTTAAGCAAAGATGTCAGTGATCAAGCCTGGGCAAGACAAAAGTATAATAAAGTGATGTTAGATCCATCTCGTGCTGGCGCATCAGAAGTTCTACATAATCTTAAAAAGTGGGATCCTGAATTAATCATGTATGTCTCTTGTAACCCGTCTACATTATCCAGAGATGCAGGAATCCTGGTTAATGAATTAGGCTATACTTTAGTTAAGGCAGGCGTTATGGATATGTTTCCCCAAACGGGACATGTAGAATCGATCGCCTTATTTAAAAAATAAAAGATGTTCAGCGATACATTACACAATCGATATATCGAAGTCTGTATCACGACGCAAACGTTGAATCTTATCGAAAATGGCGCAATGATCCATAGTTATCTAGTTTCGACAGCGAAAAATGGTGCAGGTGAGCGTATGGGCTCGGAGTGCACACCGAGAGGCTGGCATAAAATTAGAGCTAAAATTGGTGATAAACAGCCTTTAAACAGTGTCTTTGTCGGACGCCGCCCCACAGGTGAAATATATTCTTCTGAACTGGGTCAGCAATATCCGCAACGAGACTGGATTTTAACGCGTATTCTTTGGTTAGGTGGTCTGGAAGCAGGCTTTAATCGCTATGGGATAGTAGACAGCAGTTGGCGGTATATCTATATTCATGGCTGCCCAGACCATTTACTGCAAGGTAAACCTGAGTCTCATGGCTGCATTAGAATGCAGAATACAGATATGCTGAATTTATTTAATCTGATAAACGTCGGTGAACTGGTTTTTATTCAGTAGACAAGGATGAACTTATGCTCTTCATCGCATCATTAAAATGATGGGCAATACTTTTATCATATATGATAAAAGTATTGCCCATCCAGATGCTGCTGCTAGCCGACTAAAGTCCGCTCTACTTTAAATAACGGTTAATCGCTGCAAGATCAGCAACAGTTAAGGTACTCGCAGCAAACTTTAAGCGCACGCCATTGACTAAAAAGGCATAACGGGATTTTGAATACTTACTTTGTGCACTAGTATAATTTCTTGTTGTAGAAAGCACGTCAACCATAGTTCTTGTGCCTACTTCAAAGCCGGCCTCAGTTGCTTCCAGTGAACTTTTTCCTGATTTGACAGCAGATTTTAGTGCGCCTACCTGACTAATAGCAGTGATAACTCCACGGTAAGAATCTTTTACTTCTTTAGTCACCGCTCTTTGTGTGGCAATTAAATTTTCTTTTGACTCGCTAAATTGGTATTCAGCTTGGCGTGTTCTTGAATTGACTGCACCGCCTGAAAAAAGGGGAATATTTAATTGTAATCCGATATTTTCAGTATTACCTTGAGCAGCTAGGTTTCCGGTGGTATCGTTAAGACCAAATGCACCGACTACATCCAAAGTAGGGTAATGACCACTGCGTTGCAAGTCAATATTTTCCTGGGCAATCTCAGAGCCACTTTGGGCTACCAAAATAAGTAGGTTTTGATTCAGAGCCTGGTTATTCCAGTCATCTATATTATTCGGAACTGGTTCTGGTAGCGGCAAAGTCTCGCCTAATATGCTCAGTTCAGCAGAAAATGGCCCAATGATTTCTTTTAAAGCTTCTTTAGCACTTTGCACAGCATTCTTTGCTGCAATAACATCGGATCTACTTTGATCATAACCTGCCTGTGCTTCATAAACATCGGTTATGGCAATGAGTCCCACCTCAAATCGTTGTTGTGCCTGCTCTAGCTGCCTAGCTATGGTTTTCTGTTCAGCAATAACAAACGTGAGATCATCCTGAGCAGCCAAAACGTTGAAATAGGCAATGGTTGTTTTACGCATTAAATTTTGCTGTTCAGCTAGATATCGGGCATCAGCCTGAGCAATTTGCAATTCTGATTGGGAAAGTTGCACCCACATATCATAATGGAAAATGGGTTGCGTTAAATTAATGGCAAATTGATTATTCCAATAATTGTTCTGACGAGTTTGTCCGGGGAAGTTATTATTAAAAAAAGAATTCTGATATGACCAATTATAACCACTGGAACCGCCTGCATTTACTGAAGGTAAGAGTTGAGCTATGCTTTGATCCTTACTTTCAGCTACCGCCATTTTATTGGCTAGTGAACGGCGTAATATAGGATCGTTTTGTAGTGCGAGATCATAGGTTTCTAATAAATTCTGTGCTGATAATGCACTAGAAAATAAGAGTAAAACAGAAATGCTCGTTTTTTTCATAAACGCTTTCCAAAGAGTTAAAGACAATAATGTTATTTATTATATAAGTTATGATAAGCAAAGTAAGTTTCTTTACACATTTTTTTATGTCTGTTGTTTTAGCGCCCATAATATATGCTCCCTGACTAACTCGGATGAATGCTGTAGTTTATCGTTTAGCGCCTGTCTAATGACAGTTGATGCTGGCGCATTCCCAAGTGCAACTGCAATATTACGTAACCATTGTTGATAGCCTATGCGCCTGATCGCCGACCCTTCTGTTTTGTGTAAAAACTGGTTTTCGGTCCAGTTAAATAATTCAATTAAATGCTGTGCATTTAAATTATGTCTAGGGCTAAAATCAGCTTCCTTACTGAGACTAGCAAAGCGGTTCCACGGGCAAATTAACTGACAATCATCACAGCCATAGATACGATTACCCATAAGAGGCCTTAGATTTTCAGGGATAGGGCCTTTTAGTTCAATTGTTAGATAGGAAATACAGCGTCTGGCATCCACCTGATAAGGGGCGACAATCGCCTGGGTGGGGCAAATATCAATACAGGCCACACAGAGGCCGCAGTGGTTTTGGCTGGGAAGATCACTAGGCAAAGCCAGTGATGTATAAATCTCACCCAGAAAAAACCATGACCCTGCTTTTTTGTTAATAATATTACTGTGTTTACCTATCCAGCCCAAACCTGCTTTTTCAGCAATGGCTTTTTCAAGCACAGGAGCAGAATCAACAAAAGCACGATAACCAAAGACCCCGACTTCCTGCTCAATACGCTGGGCCAGTTTTTGCAAACGTTTACGTAAGACTTTATGGTAATCACGGCCTAGTGCATAACGAGAAATAAAGGCCGCAACCGGGTTATTTAAGGTCGTTTCCATAGACTCGTGCTCTTCTGGTAAATAATCCATACGCACCGAAATAATACTCACAGTTTCTGGCTGTAAAAGAGCCGGACGACTACGTTTTAAACCATGTTTATGCATATAGTCCATATCTGCGTGGTAACCTTGCGCCAGCCAATCTTCAAGCCGCTGTTCCGCTTGTTGTAGATTGGTGTCGGTTATGCCTACTTGCTGAAAGCCTAAGTCGTAGCCCCATTGTTTTATTTGCCGGGACAGTTCATTGATTGCTGTATCCATTCTATAATACTTGTATTTTTATAAGTGCCGGCCTTAATATGCAAACTTTACCTACCCAACTATATTCTGCACAGCAGGCTAGAGACATTGATCGCATGGCTCAGCAATTGCTTAGTATAACAGGCTTTCAATTGATGACTAAAGCGGCACAAGCAGGTTTCAATGTGATACAAAAGCATTATCCATCAGTTAAAAAAATAGCTGTTGTTTGTGGCGCCGGTAATAACGCAGGTGACGGTTATTTAATTGCAACTATCGCTATACAAGCAGGGTATCTGGTACAACTGGTTTCTTTAGTTGCAGAAGAAAAATTACATGGAGATGCTGCTCGTGCAAAACAAGCATTTATTGTTGCAGGAGGTAAGATCTTACAGGATTATTTAGAAATTGATCATACGACAGATCTAGTCGTTGATGCATTATTCGGTACCGGTTTGGATCGAACTGTGACAGGACATTTTGCAGATGTAATTAGCTATATCAATACATTATCAACTCCGGTATTGGCCATTGATATTCCCTCAGGCGTAAATGCGGATACGGGTAATATTATGGGTTGCGCAATTTGTGCCAATATGACAATTACTTTTATAGTGTTAAAAAAAGGCTTATATACTGGCTTGGCTGCTGATTATTGCGGCACTATTATTTTTGCAGATCTAGCAGTGCCCGATACCATTATTCAATCTGTACTCAGTAAAGAACGTTTATTAATTCCATCCAAACTCACTAAACGCAATGCCAGTGCGCATAAAGGTCATTTTGGTCATCTTTTAATAGTGGGAGGGGATTATGGCTATGCTGGAGCGGTACATTTGACAGCTAAAGCAGCTCTGAATAGCGGTGCGGGTCTGATAAGTGTTGCCACTCGTAGAGAGCATGCGTTACAAGTACATTTATTTAGTCCTGAATTAATGGGGCATGCACTCGAACAGTTAGCTGATATTTCTCAATTACTTGCTAAAGCAACAGTTCTGGTTTTAGGACCTGGTATGGCTCAAGGTGAATGGGCGAAAAGTATCTGGCCGACACTGATAGCATTGGATGTGCCACGCGTTATTGATGCTGATGCGTTGAATTTACTGGCTAATGAACCGACTTATTCTGATAGCTGGATTTTAACTCCACACCCGGGTGAAGCTGCACGATTATTACACTGCTCAACAGCCGATATATTGCAAGATAGATATGCAGCTGTGCGCAGGTTACAAAAAAAATATGGGGGCGTCTGTGTGTTAAAAGGTTCTGGAACACTGATATGCGCTGGTGATGGCGTAGACGTAAACACCACAGGTAATCCAGGCATGGCATCCGGAGGCATGGGGGATGTTTTATCAGGCCTGATTGGCAGTTTGCTGGCGCAGAAATACTCGCTTATCGAAGCTGCGCAACAAGGCGTTTATTTGCACGGTCTTGCGGCTGATAAAGCAGCAAAAATCAAAGGTCAACGTGGCTTGCATGCCACTGATGTCTTACAATATTTAGCAGAAGTGGTTAATTAATCATGCAATTTTTATTCAGCACAGTAGAAGAAACTGAAGCTTTCGGCGCGAAACTATTTCACGCTCTTCCTGAGAAATGTGTTGTTTTTCTTAACGGTGATCTGGGAACGGGGAAGACTACTTTAGTACGTGGATTTATGCGCGCAGCAGGGCATAAAGGCATAGTAAAAAGTCCGACTTATAATATAGTTGAAGAATATAAAATAAATAATCGCCTGTTTTTTCATTTTGATTTATATCGCTTGCTGGATCCAGAAGAACTTGAGTGGATCGGCATAAATGATTATTTACAGGAAAACAGTCTCTGTTTTATAGAGTGGCCTGAAAAAGGCGAGGGGCATTTAGGCACTGCTGATGTGATTTTATCGTTAACATCGACAGCAACCGGACGCATATTGGTGATTGAAAAAATAGTCGAGGGAATTGAGTTTCATTAGCCCTAAATCAAAGGATTAATGAGGTTCTATATTTCTTGAATTCAAGTGATAAGTGCAATTCAAATAACAAGGTATTTTTCCATTTAGTTTCAATTAGTGTGATATTGCAGAAAAATAAAATATACTCTCAGAGTGTTTCCAATAAAAATAACAACAGCATTCAGAAATCATGAATAAATATATCAGTACTAAAGTCTATACTGTATTAGCATTTCTTATCATTATCAGTGGTTGTACGACAGTATACCAAAAAGTTCAATCACCTGACTTTGAGGCTTTATACGGGCCATCCTATCCTAAGCAACGCTCACTGCCACCGGATACCAGGCTGGCTAAAGATACAATTTCCTTTCATAAAGACATCAAGCCTATTTTAGACACGCGTTGTGTCGCCTGTCATGCCTGCTACGATGCTCCTTGTCAATTAAAACTAGGATCTACAGCAGGTTTAGACAGAGGAGCAACCAAGCGAGTGGTATATGACGGTACCAGATTAGAGGCAGAGCCACCAACCCGCTTATTTATTGATGCAACAAGCACTGAAGGTTGGCGTAAAAAAGATTTTTACCCGGTATTAAATGAACGAGCAGATTCAGCTCAAGCTGATTTAAACAATGCATTATTAGCAAAAATATTACTTTTAAAACGTGATAATCCATTGCCTGAGTCAGGAAAACTATCAGAATCATTCGATCTCAGCCTGGATAGAAAATTATCATGTCCAACTGTCGAAGAATTTTCTGAATTTCAACAGAATCATCCAGATTGGGGAATGCCCTATGCCATGCCAGGATTATCTCTAAAGCAGGAATACACGGTATTGCAATGGTTGCAGGAGGGTGCAGAATTTGATGCTGGACCAGCTCCTTCAAAGGATGCAGTTAAGGCAATTGCACAATGGGAACGGTTTTTCAATCGCCAGTTTTTAAAACAACAACTGGTTTCGCGTTATATTTATGAACATCTGTTTCTTGGGCATATGCATTTTCAGGGTCATTCTAAAAAGGAATTTTATCGCTTAGTACGTTCAACCACACCATCTGGCCAAGCTATTAAAGAAATTCCCACTGCGCTTCCCTATGACGATCCTGGCGTTGCTCAGTTTTATTATCGCTTACGTCCGGTTGAAGGTGCTATAGTCGATAAAACGCATTTTGTTTATGAATTAAGTCAGGAAAAAATGCGGCGCTATAAAGAGTTATTTTTCCAAACGAACTATCAGGTCTCTAAACTTCCTTCATATCAACCGCAAATCGCAGCAAATCCATTTTCATCATTTACTGAATTGCCAAAGAATGCACGCTATCAATTTTTGCTGGATGATGCCCAATATTTTATTTCAGGATTTATAAAAGGGCCGGTCTGTAGAGGGCAGGTTGCTCTAAATGTAATACGCGATAGATTCTGGGTAGTTTTCTTTAAATCAGGCGGTCGCAACAATTTACCTGGATTCAGTGAGAAATTTGATACTTTTCTGAAACAACAAGATCCAATATTAAGCCTGCCAGGGGTTGCTGGGGATCAGTTAGGGCTGTTTGGCTGGCGAAAATATAATAAGCTTGCTGAAGATTATCTGAAAAATAAAAACACCTTTGCCAATCAACTTATTGATAAGTATGGTGGTTTTACCATAGATGATATTTGGGATGGAGAAGGAGTCAACCAGAATGCCGCGTTAACGATTTTCAGACACTTCAATAGTGCAACAGTAGTCAAAGGTTTAGTTGGAGACACACCTTTAACTGGCTGGGTTCTTGATTATGCCCTTTTTGAACGGATCCACTATTTGCTCGTTGCCGGTTTTAATGTTTATGGTTCTGTAGATAATCAATTGGCAACCCGAATGTATATGGATTTTTTACGTATGGATGGAGAAGATAACTTTCTAAGACTACTACCTGATGATCAACGTAAAAAAATATATGACTCTTGGTATAAAGGGATTAGTGGAGATATTGTTACTTACTTTGATAAACCCTATTTCAGCGCGGGTTATGAGACTGGAGTCATATACAAAACGAGTCATTATAAGCAAGAATTTTTTGATCAGGTCAAGCATCGATTAGGTAAAGCTGTGAGCGAGAAATATGCTTTAGATCGATGTAGTCAGGAAGCCTGCAAAAAAAGTGAGACATCAGAGTTCCAAAGAAAAGCTGATATTGCCATGGTTGAACTTTCTAAACTTAAAGGAGAAGAGCTGGACTTGTTGCCGGAAGTGTCTTTCGTCAAGGTGAGTAATAAGCAGAATAAAACGGCACAGATTTACACGCTATTATTAAATAAAGCACTGAAAAATGTCGCGATTATGATAGCCGAGGAATTGCGACGCGAGCCAGCTCTCGATACGCTGACAGTCGTGCCCGGATTTATAGGTAGTTATCCGAACTATTTCTTTCATGTAGAAACAGAACAATTGTCTGACTTTGTTGCAGCCATCAAACATGCACGTACTCCCGAAGATGTAGAGTCGTTTTACCGTCAATATGGCATTCGCCGTACCAATCCAGAAATCTGGCAATATGTCGATTGGTTTAACGAAGAGCAAAAAAACTACCGTGGCCTGGAAGCAGGCTTATTTGATTTGAACAGATATGATAATTATTAGTAAAGTATCTTATGGTTTCATAAAGCCTTTTGATATTTCAAAAGGCTTATTTAAGGGAATTCCTAGGTT
This sequence comes from uncultured Methylomonas sp., assembly GCA_964459125.1. Taxonomy (GTDB): domain Bacteria; phylum Pseudomonadota; class Gammaproteobacteria; order Methylococcales; family Methylomonadaceae; genus Methyloprofundus. The sequence continues at coordinate 21,210 of CAYWLM010000043.1, forward strand.
TTGCGCAAGCTTATTTCAGGCATCCATGCCTAAATTCTCAGCAAAATCCTAAACAGGGCAGATTAAATTCTTAACTTCGCATAGACTCCGTTTCCTGGGTTTTCAGGGGAGGAAAGGTGTTCGCTAGAATATGAAAGATTTGTATAAAGTTTAAAATCTCATATAGTAAAGGAAAGCGGGGAGTCGCTATTTTTGCGAAAGCTTGTTCGTGGGCTTCCTGCCCTAACA
>CAYWLM010000044.1:0-1176 GCA_964459125.1 uncultured Methylomonas sp.
AAGTATTCACACAATATGTAAGATCATTTTATGCACAACGGGGCAAGGTTGTTCCGGGGTAACTATATAACATGTCACCATTGCGAAGCATATAGAGAGTTTATTTTGTCGATAGCAAGGTGCTGAAACAGACGTGTAGCCAGCTACGTAACTGTTTCTGCAAAGCAGCCTATCGGCAAAAAACTACCGATAGCAATCGATAATGGTCGCTGTGCGAAGTATATGTCATAATAGAAAGCTTTTTACTAACTAATTGATGATATTGGGGAAGACATGAGTTTTTTAATTTCTGACGCTGTTGCTGAAGCAGCTCCAGCAGTAACACAACAACCTGGCTGGGAAGGGATGATGTTTCCTATAGGTATTTTAGTGTTTTTTTACTTTTTATTTTTAAGGCCTCAGCACAAGCGTACCAAAGAACATAAAAAAATGCTTGAGCAGATGCAGCCTGGCGCAGAAGTGGTAACTGGTGGCGGAGTATTGGGCAAGGTGGTTAGTCTGGATGAAAATTTTGTACAAGTTGAAATTGCGACCGATGTCGTTATTCAAGTGCAGCGCCATCAGATTGGTAGCTTAATGCCAAAAGGGACTTATAAAGTTCAAATGAAAAAATCTAAATCTTAAGTCGCTGAAAGCGTTTAGGAACAGACATATTTAGATGAGCACATCGCGAGAGTAAGCTAGTTTTAACTCCTGAGTGTGCTCATTCTTCGTTGGTGCAGACAGCGCCAGACATTGATTTATCTTGTTGGACTTATCATGCAAAATCATTTCCCTTTATGGAAAAACCTACTGATTCTCGCCGTCCTGGTCCTGGGGATTGTGTATTCATTACCTAATCTTTATGGTGATGATCCATCAGTACAAATATCAGTGAGCGATGCCACTGACATTACAGAAATACAGCTGACACAAATCGAAGGCACGCTGATCGATGCCTCTATTACTGCAAAAGCGATAGAATTACAAGGCAGTAAATTATTAGCGCGCTTTAATAATACTGATGATCAGATGCGTGCTGCAGATTTGTGGCGTAATAGCCTTAGTAACCGTTATATTGTGGCTTTAAATTTGGCACCGGCAACACCTGAATGGCTACGTTCATTAGGCGCCAAGCCGATGTATTTAGGGCTGGATTTGCGTGGTGGGGTGCATTTTCTTTTAGAAGTCGATATG
>CAYWLM010000044.1:1276-2481 GCA_964459125.1 uncultured Methylomonas sp.
ACCTGTTTTATTAAAGCGACGTGTGATTATTACTGGAGATCAGATTGTTGATGCTTCATCAGGTCTGGATCAGAATGGTTCTGCATCGGTTAATATCACCTTGAACGGTATCGGTGCCAAGAAAATGGGTAAATTCACTAAAGATAATATAGGCCAACCTATGGCTGTAGTGTTTATTGAACAGAAAAGCACGACGACCATGGTGAATGGCAAAAAGGTACGGCGCAAAGAAAAAATTGAAGAAGTTATCAGTATCGCAACGGTTCGCGATGCCTTTAGCAAGCGTTTTCAAACAACTGGTTTGGATAGTCCTCAAGAAGCGCGCAAACTTTCTTTATTGCTAAGAGCGGGTGCTTTGGCTGCTCCTGTGGATATCGTTGAAGAGCGTACTGTAGGTCCAAGCCTGGGGCAGGATAATATTAATAAAGGCATGTTGTCTGTGCTGGTGGGTTTTGTATTAGTACTGGTTTTTATGGCAGTTTATTATAAAATCTTTGGTCTGATTGCTAATCTGGCATTGACCTTTAATCTGGTTGTCATTGTTGCGGTGCTATCTATGTTGCAGGCAACTTTAACTTTGCCGGGTATCGCCGGGATTGTTTTGACTGTGGGTATGGCTGTTGATGCGAATGTGTTAATTTTTGAACGTATTAAAGAAGAATTGCGCAATGGGAACTCTCCACAAACGAGTATTTATCTAGGATACGAAAAGGCCTTTGCAACGATTTTTGATGCTAATATCACAACTTTATTAGTGGCCCTGGTGTTATTTGGTTTTGGTACCGGCTCTATTAAAGGTTTTGCAATTACCCTGGCAATAGGGATTTTAACTTCCATGTTTACCGCTATTTTAGGCTCTCGTATGATGATTAACTGGATATATGGTTCTCGTCAACGTATTGATAAGCTATCTATTTAGGAAGGAGAAATACTATGACTAAACAAATTGATTTTTTAGGTAAACGCCGTTTTGCGGCAATTTTTTCCGGTTTATTATTGATAGCGTCCATTGCTTCTTTAGCTACGCAAGGTTTAAAACTCGGTATTGATTTCACTGGCGGCACCTTGGTAGAAATCGGCTATAAACACTCCGTCGATCTTAAGGTTATGCGTGCGGCCCTGGAAAAAGCGAGTTTTGATGATGCAACCGTGCAACATTTTGGTTCGACACAAGAGATGTTGATTCGCCTAAAACCGAGAGAAGG
>CAYWLM010000044.1:2581-4750 GCA_964459125.1 uncultured Methylomonas sp.
ACGGGATCAGCAGAAGAAATAATGAATGCTTCATTGAATCAGACTTTAAGTCGCACCATCATGACTTCTTTGACAACGCTTTTAGTATTAATCGCATTAGCATTATTGGGTGGTGAGATTATCCATAATTTTGCGATTGCTTTAACCGTTGGTGTGGTAATCGGAACTTATTCCTCTATTTTTGTCGCAAGTCCTTTAGTACTGGCATTAGGTGTTAGTAAAGAAGATTTGATGGAACCAGAGATTGAAGGTAGTGACATTGATGCCATGCCATAGGGTGGCGTATATATTGAGCTTTGAAGGCGTGAGAATACATAGCTAAGATCTTTAACATAAAAACAATTTCGATAAGATTCCCAAAAGAAATCTTGCACTATTTATAATTTATTATTTAACTTTGGAGTTTAAAAAAAATGGCAGTAGAACGTACTTTTTCTATCGTAAAACCTGATGCAGTAGCCGCTAACAATATCGGTGAGATTTATAGTCGTTTTGAAAAAAATGGTCTACGCATTGTTGCAGCTAAAATGATGCAACTAACTAAAGAAAAAGCAGAAGGCTTTTATGCTGAGCATAGCGAGCGTGGTTTTTTCAATGATTTAATCTCTTTCATGACTTCTGGTCCAGTAATGGTTCAGGTTTTGGAAGGTGAAGGTGCGGTCATGAAAAACCGTGATTTAATGGGCGCAACTAACCCTAAAGAAGCGGCTCCAGGTACAATTCGCGCAGATTTTGCAACCAGCATTGATGAAAATGCCGCGCATGGTTCAGATTCAGCTGAATCTGCAGCACGTGAAATTGCTTATTTCTTCTCAGATGCAGAACTTTGTGACCGCATCCGTTAATAAAGAAAAAATAAATCTACTCAATTTTGACAGAAAGGGCTTACAAGCCTTTTTTGCCGAAATTGGCGAGAAACCGTTTCGCGCCACCCAGTTGATAAAATGGATTTATCAAGAAAGGGAGTATGATTTTGATCAAATGACTAATTTAAGTAAGTCTTTGCGGACTTATTTAAAAGAGCATTGTTGTATTATCGCGCCAGAGATTATTTTTGAACAAGTTGCCAGTGATGGCACCCGTAAATGGGTTGTGGAAATGGGCGGCGGCAATAAAGTTGAAGCAGTTTATATTCCTGAAAAAAACCGTGCAACCTTGTGTGTATCATCGCAAGTAGGTTGTGCTTTAGCTTGTACTTTTTGTTCTACTGCGCAACAGGGTTTTAATCGTAACCTGAGTACTGCTGAAATTATTGGTCAATTAATGGCTGCGAATGATCGCGTCGGAGAGCAAGGGCGAGTTACTAACGTTGTGATGATGGGTATGGGCGAGCCTTTATTAAATTTTGATAGTGTCGTGTCTGCGATGAATTTAATGACCGAGGACTTTGCCTTTGGCTTGTCTAAGCGACGAGTGACCCTCAGCACTTCGGGTGTTGTTCCGGCAATGTATCGTTTAACAGAAGTTTGCGATGTTAGTATGGCTGTATCATTACATGCACCGACCGATGCGGTACGTGATATTTTAGTGCCGATTAACCAAAAATATCCTTTAAAAGAATTGATGGCTGCATGTCAAAAATATATAGCAACATCACCTAGAGGTTATATTACTTTTGAATATGTCATGTTAGATGGTGTGAACGATTCTCTGGCTGATGCGCGAGCACTGGTAAAGTTACTGAAAAACGTACCTTCAAAAATGAATTTAATACCATTTAATCCATTCCCGAATACTAAATACACCTGTTCCTCAAAAGAGGTTATTGAAAGATTTAGAGATGTATTGTATAAAGCCGGGATTGTCACCACTGTGCGCAAGACGCGCGGTGAAGATATTGATGCTGCCTGCGGTCAGTTAGTCGGTAAAGTTAATGATAAAAGCCGCAGGGCAGAGAAGTTGCTACGTATGGAGGCGCAGCATGCAAATTAAACAAGTCTGGCTGCTCGTGATAATAGGATTGATAACGGCATGCTCATCTACTGATGAGAAGGAAAAAGTGGCCTATGTTGAACAAGAGCCAGTTATCCTGGATCGTTCGACTAAAGATCGAGCTAAAACATTAACCGAGCTGGGCTTGGCTTATTATCAATTAGAAAAATATCAGTACGCACAGGAGAATCTGGAGCGTTCACTACAGCTGGACAGTAATAATGCGACGACCTATCA
>CAYWLM010000044.1:4850-21190 GCA_964459125.1 uncultured Methylomonas sp.
AGGAGAATCTGGAGCGTTCACTACAGCTGGACAGTAATAATGCGACGACCTATCAGATTTTTGCCTTAATTAAACAGCGTAGTAAGGAAGCGGATAAAGCGCAGTATTATTTTGATAAGGCATTGAAACTGGAGCCTGACAATTTCGATATACTTACTGCTTATGCGGTGTTTCTATATGAGCAAGATCGTCATGATGAAGCCCGGGTTCTGTTAAATCAGGTCGTTAATGCACCGTTCTATAAGAAAACATGGGTCGCTTATAGTTACCTGGGGTTATATGATTTACAGAATAACCAGCAAAGACAGGCTGAGATAAAGTTTTATAAAGCGTTGCAGACTGATCCGGAATATTCGCTGGCTTTGTTTGAAATGGCTAAAATTCGCTATGCAAAAAGCGAGATGATGTCTGCCAGAGCCTTTATTGAACGCTACTTTAGTGTGGCGGGAAAAACTCTGGATGGCTTAGAACTCGGCATTAAAATAGAAACGGCATTACAGACTTATGACCTGGTTGAGCAGTATCAACTGGAATTAAAGCGCAGCTTCCCTTATTCAGATGCAGCAGCAAACATAAAAAGCTTTTAACCGGATAAAGATTTATTTATGGTAAAGAATATTCAGGCAATTCGTGGTATGCACGATGTCCTCCCTGAGCAAACCGTGCGCTGGCAGTTTGTTGAACGACATGTAAGAGATGTTTTAGGTACCTATGGTTACCAGGAAATACGCCTGCCTATCGTCGAAAAAACAGAATTATTTAAACGTTCGATCGGTGAGGTAACAGATATTGTCGAAAAGGAAATGTATACTTTCGATGATAGAAATGGTGATTCGCTAACCTTGAGACCTGAAGGTACCGCAGGCTGCGTGCGAGCCTGTCTGGAACACGGCTTATTACATAATCAGGTGCATAGACTCTGGTATTATGGTCAGATGTTTCGTTACGAGCGCCCGCAGAAAGGCCGTTATCGTCAGTTTATACAATTAGGTGTCGAAACCTATGGTATGGCCGATGCGGATATTGATGCAGAATTAATCTTACTCAGCCATCGACTATGGCAGCGACTGGGTATCAGTGATGCGCTAGAGTTGCAATTAAATTCGCTGGGTACCATCGATGAAAGAGCTGTTTATCGTGAACAGTTGGTCGAATATTTTAGTGCCAACGCTGAGCAACTGGATGAAGATAGTCAGCGTCGTTTGCTGAGTAATCCGCTACGTATTCTGGATACCAAAAATCCTGATATGCAGGCATTGGTTGAAGCTGCACCGAAACTGATGGAGTTTTTAGGCGCAGAGAGCAAGGCGCATTTTAGAAAACTCACCGATACCCTTGATGCTCTGGGAATTGCCTATACGTTGAATAAACGCCTGGTCAGAGGTCTGGATTATTATAGTAAAACTGTGTTTGAATGGGTCACTACTGAACTAGGAGCGCAAGGTACTGTGTGCGCTGGTGGTCGTTATGATGGTTTGATTGAACAACTCGGTGGCAAGCCAAACCATGCGGTTGGCTTTGCCATGGGCATGGAACGTATTCTGGCTTTATTAGAAAATCGGGATGATCTGAATAATATCCAGACTGTTGATGCATATATGATATTAGTCGGTGAAGCAGCACAACATGCGGGTATTGTGTTGGCAGAAAAGATAAGAGATGATGTGCCGGGTTTGAGATTACAAATACATTGCGGTGCAGGCAGTTTTAAAAGTCAGTTTAAAAAAGCAGATAAAAGTGGTGCGCATTACGCGCTAATTCTTGCGGAAAATGAAGTCTCGAATGAGACTATTGGTATTAAATTCTTGCGCACGGATGAAGAGCAACGTTCGGTTACATATGCTGAGCTTATTAAGTTATTAACAGCCTAAAATTTATATTAACGATTAGAAGGTAAAAAAGTGGAAATTTACGATACTGAAGAAGAACAAGTTGCAGCTTTAAAAGATTGGTGGAAAGGCAATGGAACATCGGTCATAAGCGGAGTAGTGATGGCTATTATCGTTGTGGGTGGCTGGAGTTTGTGGCATAGTTATCAGCAAGATAAAATGAACCGGGCTTCGTCATTATATGAGCAAATAATAAAGGCTGAGGCAGCGAGCCAAGTCGAGTCAGTTGATGAAATTGCCAATAAATTGAATACCAATTACAACTCTACTGCTTATGCTAGCTATGCTCTTTTATTCGCAGCAAAAGCAAAAGTTGAACAACAGGATTTAGTTGCTGCGAAAGAGCAATTGCAATTAGCGGTTGCTACCAGTAATGATGCTGAAATAACACATGTCGCACGTACCCGTTTGATTAGGGTGTTATTGGCTCTACAGGAATATGAGCAAGGCCTAGGACTTATTGCCGATGTTGACCAGTCTTCTCTGGGCGGCTTTGGAGCAATTTATGATGAACTAAAAGGTGATTTATATGTTGCCATGGGGCGTGTTGGAGAGGCACGAACTGCATATCAGGCGGCTTTGTCAGCAGGGCAAAGTTCATCACCATTATTACAATTTAAACTAGATGATTTAACCAGCTCTGATAGTGCAGGTGCACTGTAGGACATGCATTGTAACCAGAGCGTCATATATGACGACCTGGCCTAATAAGCAAACACTGATTTCTAAATGCAAAGAATTTTAGCTTTAATATTTATTTTAGGTTTGACTGGTTGTGCAACACTGACCAATATGACTAATACCGTTGGTGATTTATTCAAAAATTCGGATAATTCAGAACCACCGGCAGAACTGACAGAGTATGAGCCAGAAGTAAAACTCGAGGTTTTATGGGATAAATCTGATGGCATCGGAACCGATGAACTGGCACTTAATCTGGTGCCGGCTGTTGCTGATGGCCGGGTTATTATTGCTGATCATGATGGCTTGATTCAAGCTAGAAGCTTGATTGATGGTGAACTATTCTGGGAAGTTGAAACAGACTTGCCTATTTCATCAGGTCCGGTTATTGATGGTGATTTACTCTTTGTAGGTACCAGTAAAGCAGATGTTCTGGCATTAAATACCAATACAGGCGAGGCCGTCTGGAAACATCGAGTATCCAGTGTAGTCCTGGCATTACCTGTTGTGGTCGGCGATAATCTGATTGTTCGTTCTGCTGATGGTTATGATATCGCGCTGAATAGGGCGGATGGTACGCAAAACTGGGTTGTTGAACATAATATTCCTGCCTTAACTGTTAGAGGTGATGGCGCGCCAGTAGCCGTCGGAAATATGGTGATTATCGGTTACGCTAATGGTAAATTAATAGCCATTAATTCAGCCAATGGTGCTCATATATGGGAAACCAGTGTTGCTGTTCCTCATGGTCGTTCTGAAATAGACCGTCTTTCCGATCTTAATGGAACTCCAGTTTTAAGTGATGACATTATTTTTGTCAGCAGTTATCAAAGCGGAGTCAATGCTGTTATGCCTATAGACGGGGAAATCTTATGGCGTAATGAAACTATCTCTGCTTTTCAAGGCTTAAGTACTGACTTTAGTTATTTATATTTATGCGATGCAAACAGTGATGTGTGGCAATTAGATCAACGTAATGGCGCTTCTTACTGGAAGCAGGCAGGCTTGCATCAACGACGCTTATCAATGCCTGCCGTTTATGGTGATTATGTGGTCGTCGGTGATTTTGAGGGCTATTTACACTGGCTATCAAAAACGGATGGTCGCTTACTGGGCCGCATAGAAATTACTGATGAGCCTATTGTTGCCCAACCTGTTGTGGTTGAAGATACGCTTTTTGTTTATGCCTCTGATGGGACTTTAGCTGCAGTTAAGGTATTGTTGTTTTAAGCTATAAGCAAATTATCTTAACTCACGAATCTCACATCATATAATCGTAGGCTATTTTAAGTCTGCGCTTAATCGGACTTACATAGAGTTCGGTGCCCACAATACGGAATCTGTATGACATTACCCGTTATCGCTTTAGTTGGTCGACCTAATGTAGGTAAATCAACCTTATTTAATTATTTAACTCGTACTCGTGATGCCTTGGTTGCTGATTACCCTGGATTAACACGCGATAGAAAATATGGGCGTATAAAACGCGGAGAAACACCCTATTTATTGGTGGATACCGGGGGTATAACTGATGATGTAGACGGTATTGATTCAGTTGCCAGAAGGCAGGTGCAGCTTGCTCTGGAAGAAGCCGATGTGGTTTTGTTTTTAGTGGATGCGCGTGAAGGCATGAGCAGTGCTGATGAGGCTATTTCCGCAATGCTGAGAAAACTGGATAAGCCGGTTATTCTGGTTACCAATAAGGTTGACGGTATCAATGCAGAAATTGCGACGGCAGACTTTCATCGTTTAGCTATTGGTAATCCAGTTGCTATTGCCGCAACACATGGGCGCGGGGTGAATGAATTATTGCAACGAGTCAGTGCTGAATTACCTGAAACAATAGATGAAACAGATGCTGAGTTACATGATCAGGGCGTTGCCATTGCAGTTGTGGGTCGGCCTAACGTAGGGAAATCGACTTTAGTTAATCGCTTGCTGGGCGAAGAACGGGTGGTTGTTTTTGATGAGCCAGGTTCTACACGAGACAGTGTTTATATACCCTTCGAACGAAATGGAAAAAAGTATACCCTGATTGATACAGCAGGTATGCGTCGCCGGGCAAAAGTTACTTTATTGGTAGAAAAGTTCAGTATTATTAAAGCATTGCAGTCGGTAGAAAAAGCGAATGTAGTGATTTATTTAATCGATGCCCGTGAAGGTATCACCGATCAGGATGCCCATTTACTTGGCATGGTGCTGGATGCTGGTCGCGCACTTATCATTGGTTTTAATAAATGGGACGGTCTGGATTTTGATCAACGTGAACTGATCAAGCGTCAAACTGAAGTGAAATTACCCTTTTTAGATTTTGCTGAAAAGCATCCTATCTCTGCCTTGCATGGTAGTGGTGTCGGTACTTTATTTGATGTAGTACATAAGCTATATGATGCTGCCATGGTGGATATGTCCACCTCGGTATTAACGCAGATCTTAAAAGATGCTGTTGCCGGGCATCAACCTCCGATGGTCAATGGGCGTAGAATTAAATTAAAGCATGCGCATCAGGGCGGGCGAAATCCGCCTATTGTGGTAGTGCATGGTAATCAGACAGACTTAATATCAGCAGCATACGAACGCTATTTGATAAATTATTTTCGTACTAAACTGAAACTGGAAGGAACACCGATAAGGATTGTTTTTAAATCCCCGAAGAACCCTTTTAAAGAAGTGAAAAACAAATTAAGCGACCGACAATTACATAAGAAAAAACGCTTAATGGAGCACCATAAACATAAAAAAATATCCTTAAAAAAGAAAAATAGGAATGCATAGAGCAGATGTAAATCCGCTCTATTTTCTATACAGAAATAGAAGCAGAGAACAATAAAAATTACGAGGAAAGAATATGGCTAAATTAACATTTAAACCAGGTAATGATGAAATTATCATAAATACTAGTGGAGAATTACCCTTAGTCGGCTCTAAAGCGCCTGACTTTATCCTGGTTGATGGAAGGCTTAATGATGTTTTCCTGGCAACTTATGCGGGTAAACGGAAAATCCTGAATATTGTTCCAAGCCTGGATACGCCGGTATGTGCAGCATCGGCACGAGCATTTAATGAAAAAGCTAATCGTTGTGAAAATACCGTATTATTAATGGTCTCAGCAGATTTGCCTTTTGCTCAAGGGCGCTTTTGTGAGTCCGAAGGCTTAAAAGAAGTATTTCCTGTCTCTACTTTTCGCTCTAGTTTTGCGGATGATTATGGTGTGCGTCTGCTCGATAGTATGCTGGCAGGATTAACGGCACGAGCGGTGGTCATTATTGATGAAAATGATCGTGTTATATATACCGAATTAGTCACAGAAATTACTCATGAGCCAGATTATGAAGCCGCTTTGGAAGCGTTGCAAGATTTATAGTCTCTGTTGGCATAACATTAATGAAAATTTTAGCCGTTGATACGGCAACTGAAGCTTGTTCGGCTGCGCTCTACATAGACGGGGAGATCAGGGAGCATTTTGAAATAGCACCGCGAAAACATGCCCAGCTGTTATTACCGATGATTGATGGTTTAATGGCTGAGGCAGAATTAAAGCCACAGCAATTAGATGCGATTGCTTTCGGCTGTGGTCCCGGTTCTTTTACCGGACTTAGAATTGCAACAGGGGTTATGCAGGGGATTGCTTATGGTGCTGATTTACCGGTAGTGCCAGTATCGACCCTGGCAGCGATCAGTCAGGCATGCCTACGGAAAACAGAGTACGATACCCTGTTTACGGCTGTTGATGCACGTATGGATGAAATATATTGGGCGGTTTATCAGCGTGATGCAGAAGGCGTTGCCCGGCTAATAGGCAAAGAAAAAGTTCAGCCAGCGACGGATGTAGATGCTTTGCAGCTAACAGGCTATGGCATAGGTTCTGGCTGGCAATGTTATCAGCAAGAATTAGCAGCCCGTCTAGGTAGACAGTTGATTGCTTATGATACTGATTATTTGCCTCATGCAGCAGAGATTGCCTTTCTGGGTGCCATTGGTGTGCAACGCCAGCAAACAGTCCCAGTTGAACAGGCTATGCCAGTGTATTTGCGAGATAAAGTGGCAAAAACAACAGCAGAAAGAGATGCGTTAAAGGCAGTACGTGTTTTGCAGAGGGAACTTTAGTCTGCTCTACTTTGTACATAGTAGCTAGTTATCAAATAGAATTCTGGTAAGAGAATATGGCTCAATTTATTGAAATACATCCGGTAAACCCGCAATCACGTCTGATTTATCAGGTGGTAGAGGTTGTACGTAAAGGCGGGGTAATTATTTATCCAACTGATTCAGGGTATGCATTAGGCTGCCTTATAGGTGAAAAAAAGCCTTTAGATACCATAAAAAGGATTAGGCAGTTAGATGATAAACATAACTTTTCTTTGGTTTGTAAAGACCTGGCTCAATGTTCAAGTTTTGCCAAGCTTAGTAATGATGCGCATCGCTTAATCAAAGCGCTAACTCCTGGACCATTTACTTTTATTGCTGATGCGACCAAAGATGTGCCCAGACGCATGCTACATGCAAAACGCAAGACCATCGGTATTCGTATTCCGGATAATAATATTGCCTTAGCTATTGTTGAAGAGCTTGGCAAGCCTTTACTTAGTGCATCCTTGATTCTGCCAGGTGAAGAATATGCATTGAGTGATCCTTATGAAATTAGGGAAAGACTGGAAAATGAGCTCGATTTAATTATTGATGCGGGGATTGTTAATAATGAAAATAGCACGATCATTTCCTGTACCGGTGATCAGGTTGAAATCGTGCGCCAGGGTATAGGTGAAGCGCCTATGTTGGAGGATTAAGATGGATGAACTAACATTAATTCAGAAAATTGTAGTCTGGGTAGTACCCGTTATTTTTGCTATTACTGTGCATGAAGTCGCGCATGGTTGGGTTGCTAAATATTATGGAGACAATACTGCGTGGATGCTGGGGCGTTTAACCTTAAATCCACTTAAACACATAGATCCGGTTGGGACAATTTTAGTGCCTGGTTTAATGTTGGCGTTTACTGGCTTTGTTTTTGGCTGGGCAAAACCAGTGCCGGTCAATAGCAGAAATTTACGCAACCCCAAGCATGATATGGCCATCGTGGCGTTAGCGGGTCCCGCTGCTAATCTATTAATGGCTATAGGCTGGAGTTTATTTATAAGAATAGCGCTGTTAATAAATATAACAGAGTACTCTGTACCAATGATATACGTGGGTATAGCCGGAATTATGATTAATCTGGTTTTGGGTTTGCTTAATTTATTGCCTATTCCACCTTTAGACGGTAGCCGTATTCTTTCCTGGGCTTTGCCGGGGCGCTGGAGTTATTATTACAATCAGTTTGAGCAATATGGTTTTTATTTGTTGGTGCTATTATTAATGACCAATAGTTTGGGTGTTATTTTAGGCTATCCATTAAATCTTGCTAGGAACCTGTTTTTTACTTTAGCTGGTTTGCAATAAATTGACTATGGGTGCCAGCTTGCATGCCGAAGTGGCAATTGCAATTGTTTCTGGCCAACCGTATCTGCATTTACCTGAAGATTTATATATACCACCTGACGCGCTCAGGGTCTTTTTAGACACCTTTGAAGGGCCTTTAGATTTGTTGCTGTACTTGATCAGAAAGCAAAATCTGGATATTCTTAATATACCGATTACACAGATCACCAGGCAGTATATGACTTATATTGATGTGATCAGTGATTTGCAACTGGAATTGGCCGCAGAATATTTGCTGATGGCTGCTTTGCTTGCAGAGATAAAATCACGTATGCTATTACCAAGGCAAGTGAACCCTGAAGACGAAGAAGAGGATCCGCGAGCAGTTTTGGTACGTAGACTACAAGAATACGAACGCATTAAAAAAGCGGCAGAAGATTTAGATGAAATACCACGCATGGAGCGGGATATTTTTATCGCAACAGTGGATACTTCAACAGTCAATATTCATAAATGTCAGCCCGAAGTGCAATTACAGGATATAGTACTTGCCTTGCAAAATGTATTGCAGCGAGTTGAACAATTAAGTCATCATATAATTACTAAAGAGCCCTTATCAGTCCGTGAAAGAATGGCCCACATTATGGGAAGACTCGAAGACAAGAGTAGCTTCCTTTTTACACGACTCTTTACCCGGCAAGAAGGTAAAGCAGGGGTTGTTGTCACGTTTCTTGCCATTCTTGAACTCAGCAAAGGAGGGCTTATCGAAATTCTCCAGGCAGAACCCTTCGGCGAGTTACGAGTCAGAATTAAACCAGCAAGTATCGCCTGATATAATCGAACAACCCGTAATGTCTGAGCTCACTGTACCTGCAGACTTCCAGCCTGAACCTGAGCCAGTTATACCCCCAGCTATTAAAGAAACTCCGCGCAAAAAGAAAAAACAGGCAGTGAAAGTAGAAGCGCAGGAAACAATTATTGCTGACAAGATAAGTATTGCAGAGCAGAGCCAGCAGTTAAATGAAGTGCCGCCTGAGCCTATTGATGCCAATAAAAAAATAAAACGTATTGTCGAAGCATTGTTATTTGCAGCCGAACAGCCAATGTCGGTGACCCAGTTGTACGCTGTTTTTCCAGAATTAGAAGCCCCTGCAAAACAACAGATTCAAGATGCTATCGATTCTTTATGCTATGACTATCGGCAACAGGCAATTGGCCTGCATCAGGTTGCCAGTGGTTATCGTTTTCAGGTAAAAACGGATATGTCTTCTTGGGTAGCGCGCTTATTTGCTGAAAAGCCCCCAAAATATTCCAGAGCATTATTGGAAACCATCGCTATTATTGCCTATCAGCAACCTGTAACGCGTGGTGATATAGAAGAAATACGCGGTGTAAGTGTTAGTTCCCATATGATAAGAACTTTATTAGAAAGAGAATGGGTTAAAGTTCTGGCGCACAAGGAAGTCCCCGGGCGGCCAGCTTTGTATGGTACAACGAAACAGTTTTTAGATTACTTTAATTTACAGTCTTTAGATGCAATGCCGCCACTAGAAGAGTTACAGGCATTAGCTTTAGAGGGTGAAATGGATATATAGCGGTAAATATTATGTGGAACGAAATTTTTATGATTCTGCTGTTTACAGCTGGTTTTCTTTATTGGCAAAGTACGCAGAAAGTTAGAGAGATTGCATTGTCAGCTACTATAAGACATTGTCGTGATTTAGAATTACAAATGCTCGATGGGTACATAGCCTGGCAGGCAATGACCTTAAAAAGAGATCGCAGAGGCAAAGTGCATATAAGTCGAACTTATGTCTTTGAGTTTTCTTCCACCGGCGCTGAGCGATATAACGGAAACATTATAATGCTGGGCAGACGAGTAGAGACTATCCAGTTAGAACCTTATCGAATTTGAGAAGATTGGAGTAAAATAGCTCTAACTGTTTTTGCAATACTCTAGTTTCCATGCAGAACGTCACTGTCATTAAGTTAAGGTAAAAAGAAAATATTATACAAAGTATTTCAGTGCAGATTGAGTTCGCTTATCAAACGAAAGACAGATAAGGTCATTCAGCATATATACTGGGGATTATAAATGAACAAGGCTGGTAATCTTGAATCCCATATGTGCTTGTTAAATGATCAAGAAGAGACAATAGATGTTGTTTCTTTGCATAAATTTAAGTCAGAACGTGTATATAAAGCAGGACGAATTGTTAATATTCATTCGGCGACTCTAAAAGAAATTGAAAAACATCAAGCTCTGATACTTAAAAATAATAGAGGGTTGATGAAAGATAGAGAGAAACGACAAATTATCGTTTTTCGCCCTGAACCAAAGTGGAATATACTTTGGCCAAAGGATGCAATAATAAATCAGATGGCCTATAAAGGAACGGGGTTTATTGATCGGTCTTTGTTAGCGTAAATTAGATTAGCATATTTTTACAATTCAACGTTTTCAATTCACGATAGCAAATAATAAAATTATCTAAATGTTACGTCTAAGCAATATCAAACTTCCCCTTGATCATACAGATTCCGATTTACGCACGGCTATTGCCAGCAAATTAGCGATTAAAGACAGTGAATTGCTGGAATATCGTATATATAAACGTAGTTATGACGCACGCCAAAAGAAAAACATATTTTTTATCTATAGTCTGGATGTAGATACCAGCAAAAATACACAGCTATTAGAACAGTTTGCGGATGATATGCAGGTTAAGGCCAGACCTGATGATAGCTATCGGTTTGTTACTCAGGCACCTGAATCATTAATTGAGCGGCCGATTGTTATTGGTATGGGGCCTTGTGGTTTGTTTGCCGGGTTGATATTGGCGCAAATGGGGTTTAAGCCGATTATTTTGGAACGCGGCAAAGAAGTGCGCGAACGCACTGTTGATACATTTGGTCTATGGCGTAAAAGAAAACTGAATACTGAATCCAATGTGCAATTTGGCGAAGGGGGAGCGGGGACATTTTCTGATGGCAAGCTGTATACACAAATAAAAGATCCACAGCATCATGGGCGTAAAGTTTTAGAGGAGTTTGTTGCTGCAGGTGCACCGGAAGAAATCTTATATCTGAGTAAGCCGCATATCGGGACCTTTAAGCTGGTTACCATGGTTGAGAAAATGCGCCATACTATCGAGTCTTTAGGCGGAGAAATTCTTTTTGAACAACGAGTTGATGATGTCTTAATTAAAAATCAGCGTGTGCAAGGCGTCGTGCTGGCAAGTGGTGAAACTTTAGTCAGTCAGCATATAGTTCTTGCCATCGGACACAGTGCGCGTGATACCTTTAAGATGCTATTTGAAAGAGGTGTGTATATCGAAGCGAAACCTTTTTCCATAGGTTTTAGGATAGAGCATCCGCAGTCTTTAATTGATCAATGCCGCTTTGGCGATTACGCGGGTAATGAATTGCTTGGTGCTGCAGATTATAAATTGGTGCATCACTGTAAAAATGGTCGCTCAGTTTATAGTTTCTGTATGTGTCCCGGAGGTACGGTTGTCGCAGCTACTTCTGCAGAAGGGCATATTGTGACCAACGGCATGAGTCAATATTCGCGCAATGAACGTAATGCAAACAGTGCGATTGTTGTAGGAATTGACCCAGAGAAAGATTATCCTGGCTATCCTCTGGCAGGGCTGGATTTGCAAAACCAGTTAGAAAAACAGGCTTTTATCTTGGGTGGGGAAAGCTATGATGCGCCCGCGCAATTAGTTGGTGATTTTCTTGGCAATAAACCGAGTCATAAATTAGGGAGTGTTGAGCCATCTTATAAGCCGGGCGTAAAACTGGGTGATTTAAGCAACAGTTTACCTGATTATGCGATTGCTGCGATTCGCGAAGCGATTCCCGCGTTTGATAAGAAAATTCGTGGGTTTGCCATGTATGATGCCGTTTTAACAGCGGTGGAAACGCGAACTTCATCACCAATACGCTTAAAACGAGACCGGGAGTCGCTGCAAAGCATTAATACTCCCGGACTTTATCCTGCGGGCGAAGGGGCAGGGTATGCCGGTGGTATTTTGTCTGCAGCCGTTGATGGTATTAAAATTGCTGAAGCACTCGCGCTGGATATGGTAAGTAACCAGGTATAGTTAGTTAATTAGACCGCAACTCAAGATATACACGATTAAGTTTAAAAAGTACTAAGCATGAAAGGCCAAAAAATACAAAATATTTACAGGATAGGACTTTTTTGTTTTTTTGTTTGTCAGAATTAGCAATCCTGCCCTGTACTTTTATTTTTATTTATGTATAGACTTGAAAGAAGAATTTAAATTTATTATAATGGACGGCTAACTTAAAATCTTACAAAAAGATAACGAATATGAAAACATTTAGCGCAAAACCAGCTGAAGTGAAGCGCGATTGGTATTTGATCGATGCAGAGGGTAAGACGCTTGGACGTCTGGCTACCGAAGTTGCACGACGCCTTCGCGGTAAGCATAAGCCAGAATATACACCTCATGTAGATACCGGTGATTATATTATTGTCATTAATGCTGAAAAAATTGGTGTGACTGGTAATAAAGAAAAAGACAAAATGTACTACCGCCACTCAGGTTACATTGGTAACTTGAAAAGTGTTAGTTTAGGTAAATTAAGAAAAACTTTTCCGGATCGCATTATCAATACTGCGGTTCAGGGAATGTTGCCAAAGAACCCACTGGGTCGCGCAATGTTCAAAAAGTTAAAAGTGTATGCGGGCCCTGAACATGGTCATCAAGCTCAACAACCTAAAGTTTTAGAACTTTAGGCAACTAACAGGTTAATATCATGGCAGAAGCTCAATATTACGGAACAGGACGACGCAAAACTGCAATTGCACGTGTTTATGCAAAATCAGGTTCTGGACAAATTACAGTTAACGATAAAGCAATTGACGTTTATTTCGGTCGTAAAACCGATGAAATGGTTGCTCGTTCACCGTTAGAATTATTAGAATTAGCTGATAAATTTGATATCAATGTTACGGTTAAAGGCAGCGGCCCTTCAGGGCAGGCTGGTGCTATCCGTCACGGTATCACGCGTGCTTTAATGGTGTACGATGAAACATTGCGTGCAGAGTTAAGAAAAGCAGGGTTTGTTACTCGCGATTCACGTAAAGTGGAACGTAAGAAAGTTGGTTTGCACAAAGCGAGAAAGCGTCCTCAGTACTCAAAACGTTAATCGTTTTTCGATATGCTGTGTTTCATGGACTTGTCCTGATAAATACAGTAAAAATCGATCAGCAAAAAAGGGTTGTAATTATTTGATTACAGCCCTTTTTTTATGGGTTTTTATTAAAATATTTCGAACGCTTGCAGGCGCGAAGTATAATTTATCTTTTAGTTTGAATTGTTAATCACAACAAGTAGACTAAAGCCACTCCCCCATTTTATTAAAACAAGCGTATGGCTGATAATGAATTTAGAAGTCGCGATAGAGCGGTAGACTCTTTAAAAGTACCGCCGCATTCTATTCAGGCAGAGCAATCCGTATTGGGTGGCCTGATGCTGGATAATGAACGTTGGGATACGGTTGCTGATAAAGTAAGTGAAGTTGATTTTTATCGTAAAGATCATCGGGTTATTTTTCATGCTATTCAGGATTTAGCTGAAAAACAGGTTCCTTTTGACGTAGTTACGATATCTGAAGCGCTAGGTAACTTGAACGAGCTGGAAGATGCTGGCGGTTTAGCGTATTTAAGTGTGTTGGCAAAAGATACTCCCAGTGCCGCAAATATTATCGCCTATGCCAATATCGTTCGCGATCGCTCGGTGTTAAGGCAATTGATCCATGTGGGTACAGATATATCTGAATCCGCTTTTAACCCGGAAGGCAAAACTACCAGTGACTTGCTGGAAGGCGCTGAAAAGAGCGTTTTTGAAATTGCTGAGCAACGCCAAAAGGGACAGTCTGGATTCGTTTCGATAAAGGATTTGCTGGGTACAGCAGTTGAAAAAATCGAATTACTATTTGAGCAAGAAGGTAATATTACCGGAGCGAGCACCGGTTTTACCGATCTGGATGAGATGACTTCAGGCTTGCAAGCGGGTGACTTGATTATCGTTGCCGGGCGACCTTCGATGGGTAAAACAACTATCGCAATGAATATGGCAGAAAATGTTGCTGTAGGTAGTGGCTTGCCCGTTGCCGTATACAGCATGGAAATGCCGGGTGATTCATTAGCGATGCGGATGATGTCATCACTAGGGCGTATTGATCAGCATAAAGTAAGAACCGGTAAATTAGATGATGATGAGTGGCCGCGACTCACCTCAGCTATAAATTTACTCGCTGAAACCAAATTATTTATTGATGATACTCCCGCACTGACACCGAATGAAGTGCGCTCCAGAGCCAGACGCTTAACACGTGATCATGGGCAATTAGGCTTAATCGTATTGGACTATCTGCAATTAATGCAGTCTCCGTCTAGTGGCGAAAGTCGGGTTGCGCAAATTTCTGATATTTCACGTGGTTTAAAAACTCTGGCCAAGGAAATGAATGTGCCAGTGGTTGCCTTATCTCAGTTAAATCGTAATCTTGAGCAACGTCCTAATAAACGCCCTGTGATGTCAGATTTGCGCGAATCAGGAAGTATTGAGCAGGATGCTGATGTCATCATGTTTGTTTACCGGGATGAAGTATATAACGAAGATAGTCCGGATAAAGGCATGGCCGAATTAATTATCGGTAAACAAAGAAATGGTCCGATTGGTACTGTGCGCTTAACCTTTCTGGGTAAGTACACTCGTTTCGAAAACTATGCGCATGATCCTTATGCAGACGGAGATTATGAGTGATTCCCGCAGTCGCGCATATTGAGCTAAATATAAGCGCTTTACGGCATAACGCATGTAGAGCAAGAGAGCTTGCCCCCAAAGCAAAATTAATGGCGATGATCAAGGCAAATGCCTATGGGCATGGATTGATACTGGTGGCTAACTATCTGGCGGAATATGTTGATGCTTTTGCAGTGGCGCGTATTGATGAGGCGCTGCGTTTGCGAGAAGCTAAAGTGCAGCGAAGAATATTAGTTTTACAGGGATTCTCCAGTCTTGATGAACTCAAGCTAATGCAGCGCTATCAACTAGAATCTGTCATTTACACAGAGCAGCAAGTCGATATATTAGAGATTGCGAATTTACCAGATACAATGACTATCTGGTTAAAAATCGATACGGGAATGAACCGCCTGGGTTTTCGACCTGAGCGGTTTGCTGCTGTTCTGCAACGTATACAGCAATGCAGTAGTGTGCATTCTGAAATCAACTTTATGACTCATTTTGCTAATGCAGATGATCTTCAGGATAATAAGACAACTCAGCAGTTGCAGCTGTTTAACGATACGACGAAAAATTATTTTGGCGCAAAAACCAGCGCTAATTCAGCGGCTATTATTGCCTGGCCAGAGACATGCCAGGATTGGATAAGGCCGGGCCTGATGTTATACGGTGTTTCCCCTATATTACAGCAGACAGCACAACAGCAAGAGTTAGTGCCGGTGATGAACTTGTATGCACGAATTATTGCGATTAGACGGCTTAAAAAGGGGGAAACAGTAGGCTATGGTGGAACCTGGGTAGCCGCTAGAAATACTCTACTTGCCGTGGTATCCATAGGTTACGGAGATGGCTATCCGCGCCATGCAAAACAAGGAACGCCGGTATTAATAAATAATCAGCGCTTGCCTCTGGTTGGCCGCGTGTCTATGGACATGATTACCGTGGATATAACTGAGCATACAGATATCAAGATTGGTGATCAGGTATTGTTATGGGGTAATGGCTTGCCTATTGAAGAGATTGCCGCATCTGCAGATACTATTCCCTATACTTTGCTGTGTGGAATTACCCAGCGTGTGAAGGTAGTGATTAAAGAGTAACAAAAGGCATATCGATTTCCGTGTTAAATTATTACTTTCCAATATCAGGTATGCCCGCCTCAGATTATATGAGAATGAGCCCATTTTATTAGCAAACAGCCTGCAAATATAAATTGGCTAATATTTGGTTTGATAAACTCATCTGACATTGGTTTTTTGAACCATTTAATATTTTTAACCCGTTAGTTAGTCCGATTTTAAAGGGTTTTATGCGTAGTTTATGATGAAATACGAAGTTTGAAAAAAGGAACGTTTTATCGGGCTCTTCAAGTAACTCACTAGATATCAATAAATTCAATAGGATAATGTAATTTACCACTAATGTGGATCAAAAATCAGTATGTTTGAGGGTTGTTATTTGAATTCGTCTAAGATTCTAAAGGAAGAGAATACTAAAACCGAACTGCAAACTAATTAGGTATCCGCTATAAATTCTAGGGAGGCACAAAATTTCCCTGAGATTTTTC
>CAYWLM010000045.1:0-2568 GCA_964459125.1 uncultured Methylomonas sp.
CAGTTGTTGGGGTTGCTTCCTCAGTTACTGTTTCAATAACCGCTACTGGTTCAGGTTGTTCGATTGGAATAAGGATTTCAACTTTTGCGTCCTTACGTAATGAATCAAGATAAGTCGTCATTTTTTGTCTTTGAACCAAAGGTTCTATCTGAGCTTTAACCGCTTCAAATGGAGGTGGTGTTTGCTCTCTTGAATCTTCACGTAAAATGATATGCCAGCCAAACTGAGTTTTAACCGGTGTTTTTGTATACTTGCCATTTTCCAATGCAACCACTGCTGCTGAAAAAGGTGGAACCATTTGTTGGGCTGAAAACCAGCCTAAATCGCCGCCTTTTGTGTTAGACGGGCCGGTAGATTTGGTTTTAGCCAATTCTGTAAAATCAGCACCTTTATCTAGTTCAGCAATGATGAGTACAGCATCATTCTCATCAGCAACTAAAATATGGCGTGCTTTATATTCTGTTCCAGCAACTGCAGCGATTTGTTTGTCATATTCAGCTTTTAGTTCAGAGTCTGTTACAGGGTTTGCCTTCATGTAATCTTCAATGGCAAGCTGTGATAACAGAGCATTTTTCATCATGGCTAGACGCTCTAGAGTTTCAGGTGCCTGATCAAGATGTTTGCTTTCAGCTTCTTGAACTAATAACTTACGTCGTACGAGTTCGTCTATAAGTTTATCAGTCGGAATTTTTTGTCCGCGAGCACGTTCACTAACTTCTTCGGTTAACGTTTCCAGTGCAAATTTGCTGATATATTGACCATTAACAACCGCAACTGCATCTTCTTTCTGAATGCTAGGTGAAGTAATGTTATTGGCATTTTGTTGGCAAGCAGTTAGTAAAACAGATCCTGCTAGTAAAAAAGGGATTACTTTTAATTTCATAATGGTCATTTTCCTCTAGTGTGACTCGGTTGGTGTGAAAGCATCTATACCCAGGGCATGAATTTCATGTTTCATTAAATCGCCCAGGGCTTTATAAATTAGTTGGTGGCGTTGTACTAATGATTTACCTTCAAAAGCACTGGATACAATTCGCACATGATAATGGCCACCACCACTTCGAGCGCCGGCATGACCAGCGTGAGCCTGGCTATTATCGGCTACTTCAAGTTGCTCGGGTGTTAATGATTCTGTAAGTAATGATTTAATTAAATCAACGGTCATTGGGGGAATACCTGCTTAAAAGGTTTAACGGAAACTTCTGCATAAACACCTGCATCGATATAAGGGTCATTTTCAGCCCAGTTTTTTGCCTGCACTAAACTATCAAATTCGGCAATGACCAGACTGCCAGTAAAGCCGGCATCTCCTGGTGTATTACTGTCAATGGCAGGGTGCGGGCCTGCGATGATGAGGCGGCCTTCATTCTGAAGGTCTTGCAAGCGCTGTAGGTGAGCAGGGCGTGCAGCCATTCTTTTTTCCAGACTATCAGCAATATCCTCGCTTAGGATAGCGTATAACATGATAATTATTCCTTTGATTCAGGTTCGGAGTCAGGCATGAACCGATACATGAAAATAACCTGTAGCAAAATAAAGACCGCCATTAATGCAGGGACTCCAAAAGTTTTAAAATCAACCCAGGTTTCCGTATCGTAATTAAACATCACATAAATATTGATACAGCCAACACTAATAAAGAATAGCGCCCATACAAAATTTAAAATGGACCAGATTTTATTTGGCAATTCTATATTAGCCCCCATCATTTTTTCAATAATGGTTTTTTTGCCGATAAAATGGCTGCCAAGTAATACTCCGCCAAATAGCCATTCAA
Organism: uncultured Methylomonas sp.; assembly: GCA_964459125.1. Classification (GTDB taxonomy): domain Bacteria; phylum Pseudomonadota; class Gammaproteobacteria; order Methylococcales; family Methylomonadaceae; genus Methyloprofundus. The sequence continues at coordinate 1,778 of CAYWLM010000045.1, forward strand.
TAATGGTTAGTTTCCATTTGATAAATTGCTCATCTTGCAAATATATAGTCGCTCCACCCATGACGACCATTAGGCCTAAAGTAACCCATTGCATGGTTTCTATTTTTTTGTGTCTAAACCAGTTATACGCAACTTGCACAAAGGTTGCAGCAATAACAACAGCAGTGGCAACATATAAGTCGTAAGTCTTATAGGCAATAAAAAACAGGACAATAGGGAAAAAATCAAAAAGTAGTTTATTCATGAAAAGAGAAGTGGGGACTGGTGAGTGAAAATCAATACATTTATCTGCTAATGAATATAAATTCTAATGAGTATGCTTACTTAAGCAACTAGCAATTAAAGCCCGGCCTAAGGCATAGTATCTAAAGTAAAAATTTATAATCAATTAAAGTTAGGTTTTATAAGTAAATTATTGGGTAATTGTAGGTGTTTTTTTTACTTTTGTACATGAACTCCTAAGGCTTTCTGCTAGAATGAAATATTTATTCAGGGGTAAAATCATGGACGCTAATACGCAAACACAACTTGAAGCAGCGGCTTTTCGACAATTAATAGCGCATTTACAAGAACATACAGAAGTACAAAATATTGATTTAATGAATATAGCGGACTTTTGCCGTAATTGTCTGGCAAAATGGTACATGGCTGCTGCACAAGCAGAAAGTGTGCCTATGGATTATGATGCTGCGCGAGAATATGTTTATGGTATGCCTTATGGCGACTGGAAAGATCAATTTCAAGAACAGGTAACAGCTGAACAACTTGCTATATTTGAAAGTAAAAAAGAG
>CAYWLM010000045.1:2668-20842 GCA_964459125.1 uncultured Methylomonas sp.
ATTTCAAGAACAGGTAACAGCTGAACAACTTGCTATATTTGAAAGTAAAAAAGAGCAGTAATGCAAAGGTAGATGGAAGTTAACCAGTTTGATCCCATGTTTTCCGGTGTGATAGGTCAGGAATATGACGTTTTAAAATTATTCCTGATTACTTCGAGATCATAGCCGTAATAGGATAAAACTTAAAACATCAGCATGCTAAAAAATCAGTCATTCCCGAAACCTACCCAGTCAAGCTGGGCACAGGCTTTATCGGATATCTTTGCTTAAGCTGCGAAATTCCTGTTACAAGCATGCAGGAATAACGAAGAATAGCTGAGAATTATGGGTAATCAAGAAAATTAATAAGCTGAATGTTGCACAGCACTGGATTGTACATTTGTTTTCTGATGAATCGGAAAATCATGTAATGCGTGAATCATATCATTGCAGCAGCTAAGGCAGGTTGGTTTAAAAATTAACGCTAAGTAATCGTTGTGAAATCAATGTCCTGGTTTTTGCTGTAAAATAAGTTTTTACATGCTATAAATCTTATAGGTTAGGGCTATTAGTCCCCCTTTATTAGCTCATTTTTGTATTATATTGCTGAGATCTCATTATACTGATTTTCAATATTGTCCATAGCAGACTAAAGTCTGCTCTACAAAATATAAATTTATGATCATTTTATGGACTGATGCACTGATTTATATACTTATATCAGTCATCACCTTACTTTTCTTCTGTTTACGCGGCAAAGAGCATTTTGTACGCCCATGGAAAAAAATTTCCCATAACAGAACAGCAATGACTGCGCTGGTTTTTCTGGTATTTTTCCTGATTATTGGTTTATTAGACTCAATACATTTTAGACCGACTGACAGTCAAAATAATGAAATTATCAGTGTATTAGATTATTGGGCCAACCCGATACGTTTACATCAGGAAAAAAGTTATTCAGCCCCTTTTTCTGCTTATTTATACAGTAAGGAATTAATAATGGCCACAGATCAGGTGCCTTATTGGGGGTATCCCCGTTTAGAATACGGGGGCAGTCATTTAAAGGATGTTCAAGCAGAAAAAATTGCTGATATATTAGATAAAGCCTGGATCGGTTTTGTTAAAGGTGTGGCCGTTATCATAATCCTTTTTTATGCTTATCACTGGTTATGGCAACAAACAAGTTTTAGTAATAAAACAGTCAATACGGTTTTTTCTACCCTTTTATTTTTGAGTACTCTCAGTTATATGTTAGTGGAACTTTCTACTTATTATCATGTAATGGGTACAGATAAAGTGGGAGAAGATGTTTTTTATCAGACGCTTAAAAGTATCCGCACAGGATTGGTGATAGGCTCTTTAACTACACTTATTATGCTGCCTTTAGCTATAATTTTTGGTATTTTAGCGGGATTTTTTCGCGGCTGGGTAGATGATATTATTCAGTATGTTTATACCACGCTAAACTCAATCCCTGGGGTATTATTAATTGCCGCATCCATTCTAATGGTACAAGTGTATATGGCGAATAATCAGGAGCAGTTTACCAGTCTAGTGGCGCGAGCCGATATGCGCCTGTTATTTCTCTGTTTGATTTTAGGTGTGACCAGCTGGACCGGCCTGTGTCGTATGCTCCGTGCGGAAACCTTAAAGTTGCGAGAAATGGAATATGTACTAGCCGCACAGGCATTAGGTGTTCCCCGCTATGCTATTTTGTACCGTCACATTCTGCCCAATGTTATGCATATCGTATTCATTTCTGTGGTACTGGATTTTAGTTCTTTAGTGCTGGCTGAAGCAGTGTTGTCATACGTCAATATTGGCGTTGATCCGACCACTTATAGCTGGGGCAATATGATTAACGGTGCGCGCCTGGAAATGGCACGGGAGCCGGTAGTCTGGTGGTCATTGGCTGCATCTTTTGTGTTTATGTTTACCCTGGTACTTGCGGCAAATTTATTTGCTGATAGTGTACGAGATGCTTTTGATCCTAGACGGATACAATCATGAGCACACCTTTATTAATTGTTGAGAATCTGCAGTTAAGCTTCGCTACAGAGCTTGTTATTAAGGGTATTAGCTTTAATATTAATAAAGGTGAAACCTTTGCCCTAGTGGGAGAGTCAGGCTCTGGAAAATCTCTGGCAGCACTTTCGGTTATCCGCCTACACCCTTCTCAAGCTACTCTAAAAGCAGATAGCATACAGCTTACAGATATTGATATATTACGTACTCCTGAAGCTGAATTATGCAAGGTTCGGGGGCAGCGAGTCGCCATGATATTTCAGGACCCGATGAGCTCCCTCAATCCTGTCATGAGCATCGGTCAGCAAATTGCGGAAACTATACAGCTACATTTTTCTTTAACTAAAGCACAATGCTCTGAAAAAGTTCTGCTCCTTTTAGAGCAAGTCGGTATTCCTGATGCCCCACGACGCATCAATGAATATCCACATCAATTGTCAGGAGGGCAACGTCAGCGGGTAATGATTGCGATTGCTCTGGCAGGTGAGCCAGATTTATTGATTGCCGATGAACCTACGACTGCTTTGGATGTCACTATTCAAGCGCAAATATTACAATTATTAAAGAAAATTCAGCAGGAAAATGGCATGGCTTTATGGCTAATTAGTCATGATCTGGCATTGGTGTCGAATATGGCCGATCGGGTTGCAGTGATGCAATCCGGGCGTATTGTTGAAGTTGCAGAGAATAAAGAAATTTTTAGTCATGCTCAGCATCAATATACGCAAAAATTACTCAATGCCTTGCCTGATATAAATTATCGTGCAGAAAATGCAAAGCCAGAATCAACTGTTATTCTAAAATTAACCGGTTTTAAAGTGTACTATCCCATCAGAAAAGGATTGTTTAAGCGCATAGTAGATTATGTTAAAGCCGTTGATGATGTGAGTTTTACATTAGAAGCAGGTAAGACTTTGGCATTAGTGGGTGAATCCGGTTGTGGCAAAACAACCTTAGGTAAGGGGCTATTAAATTTGCTTCCTAGCACAGCTGGTCAGGTTGAGTTTGCTGGAATAGATTTGGCGTCACTTTCACGTGAAGAGATCCGCGCACAACGTTCAGCGATGCAAATTGTCTTTCAGGACCCCTTTGCAGCCATGAACCCGAGAATGCTGGTTCTGGATATTATTGCCGAAGGACTCAGGACTTTGCACGCGGAGTTAGACGAGCAGGAGTGCATTACTATTGTATCTGACTTATTAAAACAAGTAGGCCTGGACGAAACTGCATTATATCGTTATCCCCATGAATTTTCAGGTGGGCAACGACAAAGAATTTGTATTGCCCGTGCCTTGGCCGTTAAGCCTAAGTTAATTGTTTGCGATGAACCGACTTCAGCATTAGATGTCTCGGTACAAAAACAAATTATTGAATTATTAAAACATCTACAGCAAACTGAAAATATCAGTTATTTATTTATTACTCATGATCTTGCCGTAGTCGCTGAAATAGCCGATGAGATTGCCGTCATGTATCAAGGTAAAATTGTTGAGTATGGATCAGTCGATCAAGTGCTAAGACATGCTGAACACCCGTATACGCAAAAATTGTTAAGTGCTGTGCCGGTATTGGTGCAGTAGTAGAAGTAAAGGCTTCAGGTTCTTTTTTATGGTTATGTATGCGTTAGATGTCGGTGCCTTTATATTAACCGCGCTTCACTTGTAAGTGCGGTTAATTAAAACAACCCCTTACGTAATTACCAACACTTAATGCATACACAATCTTTTTTATTCATAAATGTCTATCCATGCAATTAGGGGAGATCACTTGCCAATGTTGGCTGGATTGTGGCTATCAAACGGAAATATGTAATGAACGCCCGCTTAAGATTAAAGCACTTTCGTGAATTGCTTCAGAGAGTGTCGGGTGAGCATGAATTGTTCGCGCCAGGTCTTCTGCAGTTGCTGAGAACTCCATTGCTAAAACAGCCTCGGCAATTAATTCAGAAGCCAGAAAGCCGATGATATGAACACCTAATATGACTTCTGTATCTGCCTGCATTATCATTTTCACCATCCCTGACGTTGTGCCCTTAATTTGCGAGCGACTGGTCGAGCTAAAAGGAAAGCTGCTGGTCTTGATATTCTCGCCTATGGCAAGCAGGTCTTGTTCCGTCTGACCTACCCAGGCAATTTCAGGATCGGTATAAATGACATTAGGAATAGTGTGATAATTGATGGGGGATTGCTGACCTGCGATCAGTTCAGCGACAAAAATACCTTCTTCAATTCCTTTATGCGCTAACATTGGCCCGGATAATGTCAGGTCACCGATAGCATAGACACCTGGCAGCGTTGAACAACAATTCTCGTCGACATGCACAAAGCCTTCTTCATCTAGTAACAGGTCTGCAGAGGCTGCTATGAGTGTCTCTGTGTTGGGTTTTCTGCCTGAGGCAACTACCAGTTTTTCAAAAAGACATTGATGCCGACCCTGACTATCTTCATATTCAACATTTACCTGGTTTTGCTCAACATTAGTAGAAATAACCCGTGCGCCAAGGCGAATATCCATGCCTTGCTTGCTGTAGAGTTTAAAGGCTTCATCAGATATTTGCTGATCAGCCATAGTCATAAACGATTCCTGTGCTTCAAGCAGAACCACTTTTGTACCTAATTTATTCCAGATACCAGCCAGCTCAATACCTATTGCGCCTGCACCAATAATACCCAGTGTCTTAGGGACACTTTGTAAGCTTAATGCATTTTGCACATCAATAATAAATTTATTATCTATCGGGGCAAATTTCAGCTCTACAGGGCTAGAACCTGCGGCAAGGATGATTTTATCAGCGGTAATGACTTTAGGTAAGTTATCACTAAAGGGGATTATTTCTACTCGATTTGGATTGATAAGTTGAGCCTGGGCTTTAATGGTTACAACTTTATTATCGATAAATATTTTTTCGACCTGTTGATTTAATAAGGCGACTATAGCTTCCTTACGCTTCTGCATTTTTGGAATATCAGCCCGGATATTGTCTGCAAGAATACCGTGATTGGCAATACCATGATTGGCTAGATGAAATAATTTAGCTGACTCTAATAGTGCAACGGCAGAAATACATCCCCCATTAACATAGTTGCCACCAAGGCAAGGAGTGGATTTTTTTGAGTCCCAATTATCAATACAAGCCGTTTTAAGGCCAAGTTGAGTAGCGCGGGTCGCCGCAACATATCCTGCGGGTCCGGCACCTATGACAATAACATCGAAATCATTTTTTTTTTGAGACATGAGGCGATCCTAACTTAAATATTAAGTAGTAAATGAGCAGGCGATTCCAGACCTTCTTTAATTGCATATAGAAACTGCACAGCATCACGCCCATCTACCAGACGATGATCATAAGATAAAGCAAGGTACATGATTGGGCGAATAACAATTTTCCCTTTTTCAACGACGGCTCGCTCGGTAATCGCGTGCATACCTAAAATTGCACACTGAGGCGGATTTAGAATCGGAGTAGACAACATAGAGCCAAAAATACCTCCATTGGTAATCGTGAAAGTGCCACCATTGAGTTCTTCGTAAGTAAGTTTACCGGCTTTGGCTTTCTGGCCAAAATCAACAATATTCTTTTCAATACCCGAAAAATCTAGCTGATCTGCATCGCGTAATACAGGTACTATTAAACCACGGGGAGACGATACTGCGATACCAACATCATAATAACCATGATAAATGATGTCCTGACCATCAATGGATGCGTTAATGGCAGGAAAGCGCTTAAGTGCTTCTATCGAGGCTTTAATAAAAAAGGACATAAAGCCTAATTTAACATCGTGTTTAGCAATAAAACGCTCCTGGTACTGCTTACGCAGATCAATGACGCTTTGCATATTCACCTCATTGAAGGTGGTTAACATGGCTGCATTTTGCTGCGCTTGCAATAAACGTTCCGCTACTTTAGCACGTAAGCGCGTCATAGGTACGCGTTGTTCAGGACGTGCTCCGTTACTGCTCAATACAGGACTAACACGGCTAATAATTGATTCTTTTTCTTGTGCAGGCTGTTCATCTGATTTTGCATCAGGGGGCGCCGGAGGTGGTGTGTTTTGTGCTAAATAATCCATTACATCAGTTTTGGTGAGTCGGCCACCTTTACCTGTACCTGCAATCAGAGAAGGGTCGATATTATTTTCAAAAATAATACGCCGTACAGCCGGGCTTAACGGGATATCACTACTCGCAACGTCAGTTTTAACAGGTTCTTGCACTGGTTCTTGAGCTGCTGATGCTGCTTCAGTGTTGATTTTAGCCAGTAAATCTCCACTGACGACGGTACTGCCATCTTGTACAAGTATCTCACTCAGTATGCCTGCAATAGGGGCTGGTACTTCGAGTACTACTTTATCAGTTTCCAGATCTACCAGATTATCATCTTTCTGTATAGTGTCACCTACCTGTTTATGCCAGGTGATTAAAGTTGCATCTGCAACAGATTCGGGTAAGGTTGGAACGCGGATTTCAATGCTCATAATATTTTCCTTGCTGCAGCAGCTTGGCCGTATAAAGCCGTTTCTACAACTTCTTTTTGTTGTTCTAAATGTTTGGCTAAATTACCGACAGCCGGTGATGCAGATGCCTGGCGACCACAGTAAATTAATTTCACATGATCGGGTTTGAATATAAAAAAATTATGCCGTGATTGATACCAGGCGCCTTGATTTTGAGGTTCTTCCTGGCACCAGACTAGTTTTTCTAAATTGGGGTACTTGGTAAATTCCGAGGAATAGTCTCGAATCGGGAAAGGGTATAATTGCTCAATCCTGACTATTGCGACACACTCTGGATTGTTCTGGGTTCGAGCTTCTAGCAAATCATAATAAACTTTACCCGAGCAAATTATTAAACGGGTGACTTTTTTTGCATCTATTGTTGTATCTGTCTCGGAAAGAACAGTCTGGAAATGACCATCAACCAGATCTTCCAGAGTCGAAACAGCGGCTTTATGCCTTAATAAACTTTTCGGTGACATAACAATAAGTGGTTTACGGTAGTCACGTACCACTTGTCTGCGCAATAAGTGAAATATCTGTGCTGGAGTAGAGGGTACGCAAACCTGCATATTCTGGTCAGCACATAATTGCAGATAACGTTCCAGACGGGCTGATGAATGTTCCGGACCTTGTCCTTCCATTCCGTGTGGCAGGAGCATGACCAGTCCCGATAACCGCCCCCACTTACTTTCACCAGAACTAATAAACTGGTCTATCAGTACTTGTGCGCCGTTCGCAAAATCACCAAACTGAGCTTCCCATATAGTTAAAGTTTCAGGAACTGTGGAGCTGTATCCATATTCAAAACCTAAAACACCCGCTTCAGAAAGAATCGAGTCAAAAATCTGTGCATGACCTTGCTTAATATCCAGGTGCTTAACAGGGATATAGGATTCTCCGTTGATTTGATTATGCAAGATAATATGCCGATGGAAAAAAGTACCACGACCAACATCCTGCCCCACTAAACGCACATTGAATTGATTCATAAGCAGGGTTGCATAAGCCATGTTCTCTGCAAAGCCCCAGTCTAATGGCATTGCTCCAGCAGCCATTTTGCGTCGATTTTCCATGATTTTAGAAACCCGGGGATGTAATTCAAACCCTGGGGGTAAACGTTGAGACTGGTTATTACAAAAGCGTATCCGTTCCAATGGAACTCTGGTATCACAGGATATATCCCATTGCTGGCCGACATACTTATCCCATTGCCTGGAATAGGAGTAGTTGGAGTCAATAATAGGTCGTGAAACCGGTTTTCCTGCATCCAGTCGATCCTGATAAGACTGTTCTAATTCCTGTACCTGTTGTTCGGTTAAAACCTCTTGTTTAACCAGCTTTGCTGCATAGATTGTGCAGGTAGTGGCTAAAGAATTGATTTTTTTGTACATCATTGGTTGAGTGGTCGATGGTTCATCAGCTTCATTATGACCACGGCGACGATAGCAAATCAGATCGATAACGACATCTTTATTAAAGGTAGCACGGTAATCAATAGCCATTTGAGTCACAAAAAGTACGGCTTCGGGATCATCACCATTTACATGAAATACGGGGGCCTGAATCATATTCGCAACATCAGTGCAGTACAGTGTTGACCGTGCATCGAATGGATTGCTAGTGGTAAACCCTATCTGATTATTAATCACGATATGAATCGTACCACCGGTTGCAAATGCCCGGGTTTGCGCCATATTCAAGGTTTCCATAACGATGCCTTGTCCTGCAAATGCAGCATCACCATGGATAAGAATAGGAACTACCGTGTTGGTACTGTCTTTTCCATATCTGTCTTGACGAGCTTTAACGGAACCTTCAACGACAGGATTGATAATTTCTAAATGCGATGGATTAAATGCCATGGTCACATGAGCAAACCCGCCATCGGTTTCCATATTCGAGGAAAAGCCCATATGATATTTGACATCGCCAGTAATAACACCCCGGTCAGTTGTGGCTGTGCCTTTAAATTCACTGAAAAGTTGCGCAGGGCTTTTGCCTAGTATATTAATCAGTACATTTAAACGGCCTCTATGAGCCATGCCGATAACGATCTCTTTGGTATCATGTTTGCCCGAGCGTTGAATAATCTCATCCAGAATAGGGATAAGGCACTCACCACCTTCCAGTGAAAAGCGTTTTTGGCCGACAAAATTTCGATGCAGGTATTTTTCTATGCCTTCAGCAGCGGTTAATTGTTGCAATAACCAGATTCTTTTTTTATCATCAATATCTTCACCTGGCTTTGAACCCTCCAGGCGATTTTTGATCCAGCGTTTAATATCAGCATCAAATATATGCATATATTCGGTACCAATATTGCCACAATAAATCTCTTTTAATGTGCTGATAATATCTTTTAGCGGTAAGCGATCTACACCATATAAGGTTCCGGTATCAAATAAAGTATCCAGATCGGGTTCAGATAAACCATAATAATTCGGATCCAGATCAGGCACGTTCCGGTGGATTTTACCCAGCGGATTATTGGTTGCCATTTCGTGACCATGCGAACGATAATGGTTAATCAAGCGTGCTACTGATGATTGTTTTTTTACGCTTTCTTCAGTAAACCCTTGTAATTCAGCAATGCGTGAGGAGCTTGAAGAAGCAAGCAGGGCAAAACGTTCTACGACTGGGCTGTGTGCAATATCACGTTTATTGTGTGTTTGTGGTAATTGCGAGAATTTTTCACGCCAGGTTTTTTCAATGGAATCAGGATCTTCCAGAAACTGTTCATACAAATCTTCTATATAAGGTGCATTACTTCCATAGAGAGCAGAGGTATCTTGAAAAAATTTAAGCAAGTCACTCATGAAAAAATCCAGTTTATTGTACAAGTTGCGGTATGTTAGGCATCACTATGTATATTACCAAGAAAGTTTAACTAGGTGAAAGGCTTAGTGAATTAAAATTTAATAGCGTAGGTTTTAATTCATGGCAATAGGACTTAAAGTGTTTTCGTTTTTAAACTAAAAGCTTGTAGATCGCGGCTTTAAGCCCGTCTAATTAACTGTGGCTGTATGTAGCACATCGAACTTCCATACCGAAAATAATGAACAAATCTGATAAACAATGGCAATTCTGGATTGATCGTGGCGGCACATTTACCGATATTGTTGCGCGGTCGCCTGATGGCCAGTTAATAAGCCATAAATTACTTTCTGAAAACCCTGAACAATATCAAGATGCCGCCTTACAGGGTATTAAGGAATTGCTAGATTTAGAGCATACGCAAGAGATTTCAACGCTTAAAATGGGTACCACGGTCGGTACGAATGCACTGCTAGAAAGACAAGGTGAGCCAACCGTATTATTGATTACTCAGGGGTTTAAAGATTGTTTACGCATTGCCTATCAGAATCGCCCTGATATATTCGCCTTAAATATTCAGTTGCCGGAATTGCTTTATCAACAAGTGATTGAAGTTGAAGAAAGGCTAAATACACAGGGAGAGGTTCTAACTCCTTTGAATAAACTTCTCGCAGAACAGCAATTACAAGCAGTATATCAACAAGGTTTTCGTTGCATAGCAATTGTCTTAATGCATGCGTGGGCATACCCGGAGCATGAGTTGCAACTAGCTATATTGGCTAAGCAGATAGGCTTTACACAAATTTCAGTTTCACATCAGGTCAGCCCGTTTAGCAAAATTGTCAGTCGGGGTGATACCACGGTAGTCGATGCTTATTTATCGCCCTTGTTAAGACGTTATGTAGAGCAAGTGAATACCGGGTTGCAGAAGTACGCAGAGAATTCTAGCGTTAAAACTCAGTTGTTGTTTATGCAGTCCAATGGAGGATTAACGGATGCAAAGTGCTTTCAAGGCAAAGATAGTATCTTATCTGGCCCTGCAGGAGGAATAGTCGGGGCCATTGCCACAGCTGAGCAAGCAGGTTTTAACAAAATCATAGCTTTCGATATGGGCGGCACTTCAACCGATGTCGCACATTATGCAGGTGAATTAGAACGTAGTTTTGAAACTGAAGTTGCAGGGGTAAGAATGCGTGTGCCAATGATGAATATTCATACCGTTGCGGCAGGTGGTGGGTCTATTTTATTGTTTGATGGCATGCGTTATCGAGTTGGGCCTGATTCAGCAGGTGCAAATCCAGGCCCTGCCAGTTATCGTAGAGGTGGGCCATTAACTGTTACCGATGCTAATTTGATGCTAGGTAAACTACCTGTATTTCCCGCTGTATTTGGCAAGAACGCTGACTTAACTCTAGATAGCGATAGGACAAGGCAACTGTTTAGTGAATTATCAGCTCAGCTACAACATATTACCGATGAGCAGAAAAGTCCTGAACAGGTTGCCGAAGGCTTTATAAGCATTGCCATTGAAACTATGGCCAATGCCATTAAAAAGATTTCAGTACAAAAAGGCTATAACGTCGCAGAATATACCTTATGTTGCTACGGTGCGGCTGCTGGGCAGCATGCATGCAAAGTTGCGGATCGATTGGGGATGCAACAGATAATGCTGCATCCTTTTGCCGGGGTGCTGTCAGCTTATGGTATGGGTCTTGCTGATTATAGATTATTAAAAGATAAAGCTTTAGAACAGGCCTGGGATGAATTCAGTTATACAAAGCTGGAAGAATTGTTTGCACTATTGCAGCAAGAGGGGCAAGCGGAAATGCGCGCGCAATCTCCCAAGCTGGAATCTGTAGAGTTTGTTGCTACTGTGCATATACGTTATTTAGGAACAGACACTGCTTTAGTCGTCGCATTTGCTGATAAACAAACCATGTTTAACGCATTTGAACAGGCTTATCGAAAACAGTTTGGTTTTGTGTATAAGCATAAATCCCTGATTATTGAGTCTGTATGTTTAGAAGTGATTGCAAAAAGTGTAACACCAGTTCAGTCAGCATATTTAAATAAAGACCTGCAAGAGCAAAACGGAATTGCCTTTATGCACACTCAGATGTTCAGTAATAATGCTTATCATACAACGCCGGTCTATCAGCGGAATGAACTTGCAATAGGCCAGATTATTAAAGGTGCCGCCATCATTATAGAAACAACATCAACTACCATTATTGAACCAGACTGGCAAGCACAAGTCAGTGCGCAACAAGACTTGATTTTAACGCGTAGTTGTCCCAGGCAACGGCAAGTTGCTATCGGTACTTCTGTTGATCCGGTGACGTTAGAGATCTTTAATAAGTTGTTTATGTCGATTGCAGAGCAAATGGGGTTTGTGCTGCAAAATACTGCCTATTCGGTCAATATCAAGGAGCGGCTGGATTTTTCCTGTGCCTTATTTAATGCACAAGGGGAGTTAATAGCCAATGCGCCACATATTCCTGTGCATTTAGGCTCAATGGGGGAAAGCGTAATAGCCTTACTGAAAAACCGGTCTATTAACATTCAAGCCGATGAGGTGTATTTAATCAATTCACCCTATCATGGAGGTACGCATTTGCCTGATATTACCGTGGTTACGCCAGTCTTTGAGCAGCAGCAACTATTATTTTTCGTAGCCTCAAGAGGGCATCATGCTGATATAGGCGGAATTAGTCCTGGCTCCATGCCTGCGCATAGTCATAGCATAGATGAGGAAGGATTACTGAGTGCTGGCATGAAAATCGTCAGCAAAGGTGAATTTCAGCAACAAGTTGTTCGCGAGTGGTTAACTTCTAGTAACTATCCGGCACGAAACGTAGAGCAGAATATTGCTGATTTACAAGCGCAAATTGCAGCCAATAATAAAGGCCGGCTAGAGCTAGAAATAATGGTTGCACATTATTCTCTGGCAACCGTGTCAAGTTATATGCAATATGTGCAAAATAATGCGGCAGAGTCGGTGCGCCAAATATTAGGCACATTAAGCAATGGCAGTTTTGAAAATATCATGGACAATGGCGCAAAAATTGTAGTTTCAATTAATATTAATCAACAACAAAGAACGGCAATAATTGACTTTACTGGTACAAGTGCACAATTACACAGTAATTTTAATGCACCTGCCGCTGTCTGCAAAGCTGCGGTCTTATATGTTTTCCGCACTCTGGTGAAAGATGACATTCCTTTAAACGCAGGTTGTCTGCAACCTTTGAATATCATAATTCCAGAAAATTCAATGTTAAACCCCCAATATCCTGCAGCGGTAGTCGCGGGTAATGTTGAAACTTCGCAATATATCGTTGATTGTCTGTATGGTGCATTAGGCATTCTGGCCAGTTCGCAAGGAACCATGAATAACGTCACTTTTGGTAACCAGGAATATCAGTATTATGAAACTATATGCGGTGGTGCAGGTGCGAGTGCTGATTTTGATGGCTGTGATGCAGTGCATACGCATATGACCAACTCCAGAATTACAGATCCCGAAGTTTTAGAATGGCGTTTTCCGGTAGTATTAGAAGAATTTTCCATACGCAAAAATAGTGGTGGCGCAGGCAGGCATCATGGTGGTAATGGTGTGATTCGAAAAATAAGATTTTTAAGCCCCATGCAGCTAAGTATTTTATCCAGTCATCGTCTCAGGCCAGGTTTTGGTTTGCAGGGTGGAACAGGGGGCAGTACAGGGCAGAATACTGTACTACGTTATAACGGGGAAGTAGTCAGGCTAGATGGCTGTGCGGAAATCAACATGCAACCAGGCGATAGTCTGATCATTAAAACACCCGGTGGCGGTGGCTTTGGTGACAAAGAATAACTTAAATAACACAGCAAACCGCATATGTATCATTAGCTGAAGCATAAGGAGATTTTTTTTGAATCATAACAGGCTAAAATCAGGCAAGAGTACTACGCAAATAATAGGTTTAATTATAGGTCCTGCTCTTTTTCTAAGCACTTTGTTTTTTAGCAATATTTCACCAGAAAACCCCGTATTAACCCGAATGATAGCCGTTACTCTACTGATGGTTGTCTGGTGGATTACCGATGCGATTCCGCTGTTTGCGACAGCGCTTTTGCCGATGATTTTTTATCCTTTACTGGGTATTATGAAGAGTACAGCCACTGCACCAATTTATTTTAATAGTACGATTTTCCTGTTTCTGGGGGGCTTTATGATTGCCTTGACGATGGAAAAGTGGAATCTGCATAAACGCATTGCGCTCTTTATTATAAAACTTATAGGCGGAGGGCCACACAGAATCATCCTGGGATTTATGCTTGCCTCAGCATTTTTGTCCATGTGGATATCCAATACAGCAACTGCGATTATGATGGTACCGATAGGATTGGCTATAGTATTGCAGCTAGAAGAGGATTTTAGCGTGACTGAAACCGGACAGTTTACGACCTGTCTGATGTTAGGTATTGCTTACGGATGCTCTATAGGCGGTATCGCTACTTTAGTAGGTACCCCGCCTAATCTATCGTTTGTGCAGATTTTTCAAATCACTTTTCCAGCAGCGGAACCGGTTGCGTTTGGTGACTGGATGCTGATGGCATTTCCCATTTCTGTGCTTATGCTAGTTACCGTCTGGCTAATGCTGAGCAAAATTCTGTTTCGAATTCCCGCCAGGCTCAGAATTGATCAGAAGATCATCAATCAGGAATATATAGCTTTGGGCCCTATGAGTTATGAGGAAAAAGCAGTGATGATTATTTTTTCTTTAACCGCTATGCTCTGGGTGTTTAGAAAAACTCTAAATCTTGGTTTTGTCTCTATACCTGGTTGGTCACAATTGCTGCCTTATCCCGCATTAGTTGACGATGCTACCGTGGCTTTGACTATGGCAATGCTGATGTTTATTATTCCTGCCCGAAGTAATAGCGTTAAGGATGCTACCTTAATGGGCACGGATGTTGTTAACAAACTTCCCTGGGATATCGTTTTACTTTTTGGTGGCGGGTTTGCCCTGGCAAAGGGCTTTCAGGTCACCGGACTTTCTGCATTTATAGGTAATCAATTTAGCGGACTTGCTGGAATGCCACCTTTATTGATGGTTTTCGCAATCTGTTCGGGCATAATATTTTTAACTGAGCTGACTTCAAATACAGCGACGACTGAAATGATTCTTCCTGTTTTAGCTTCGGTTGCTGTCGCGATGCAAACTAATCCGCTGATGTTAATGGTTCCGGCAACGCTTTCTGCATCTTGTGCCTTTATGTTTCCAGTTGCTACTCCGCCAAATGCGATCGTCTTTGGCAGTGGTCGAGTTAAAATCTCTGATATGGTCCGGGCAGGGATTTATATTAATATCATTGGTGTCATCGTTATCTCTCTATTATTCTATCTAATTGGCACAGCTGTTTTTTCAATAGATCTTGATGTTTTTCCTGCCTGGGCACAGATAGAATAGATCTTTGCTCGGTTTATGTCAGGTTGGGGTAAACAAATGTTACCGGCACTGCTGAATGCTGCAACGGATGTCCTGGTTAAGACGACAGAGATGCTTGTTCTGGCATATTTAAAACTATTAAGTTTCATCTTTGCTAAGCCACGGTGTTGTTCTAATAGCCTGATAATTGATAAAAATCTCAAGCAGTTTTTCAGGCTGAGATGCAATGATTAACAGCTCATGTTGCCGTTTTTTGACAAATTGCTCTGCTAGCATATGATCCAGAAACTGGATTAAGGTATCGTAATAACCGTCAATATTCAGTAAGCCACAGGGTTTATTGTGGATTCCTAGCTGTGCCCAGGTCCAGATTTCAAACATTTCTTCCAGCGTGCCTATGCCGCCAGGTAGCGCTATAAACCCATCAGCAAGTTCAGCCATTAACATTTTGCGTTCATGCATGGATTCAGTGATATGCAATTCAGTCAGATTTTTATGCATAAGCTCTTTATGTGCCAGGGCTTTTGGTATTACACCTATGACTTGTCCCCCGAGTTGCAATACCTGATCTGCTAGCAAGCCCATAATGCCAATACTGGCACCGCCATAGACTAAGGTGATGTTACGATTTACCAATGAATGCGCAAGTACTCTGGCTGATGACGCATATGCTGCAGAACGTCCGGAACTGGAGCCGCAGTAGACACAGATGCTTTTTAATTGATTCATATAGTTATTCTTTTTGAGGCGTATTGAAATATCAAAACAGTCTTAATTGTACCGCAATACCTAGGAAAAATTAGCGCGGCAAACTGCTGCGATAGATAACCTGAAAATGCTTAATGTGTCGGCTTTTTAATCAGCTATTGCTTAGTTGCAAAAGATGTCGCTGATATTAGGAATTTATTAACAATAAGGAGAAATACTATGCTCAGGAAAATAACAAAAAAGCAGACTTTATGCACACCGTTATTTTTTCAGAAAGCAAGCAGAAAAGGCTACATTAAAAATAGTTTTTATTTCTATTGATAAATGCAAGTTATTGAAAGTAAATAAATATACTGCTGTGTAAAAAATACACAATTTAACAGAACTGTAATAATCTCAGGGCTTACACTGAGTTTTGAATAAGTAATACACAGAGTTATCCACAGGTTTTGTGAGTAACTTTTTATTTCTTAATAAACATAGGCACTTAGCAGAAAAATGTAGAACTCGCTGCAAATAATCAAGCTAAACGTTCATTTAAAACTGCAGCTATCTGCATAATGCCGGCAAGCAATACTAACGATAAGGTTTGCAATGATCAGAGCCAGAATTAGAGGGCGAAACAGGCTCTAAAATATTTTCGAAAAGGTCAGCGTCATCAAAGTGACGGCGACCAACAAAAGCCGTCGCATGATGTCCCCATTGGCGCATAGCTCCGGCATTTGAAATCCCCATGGGCCAGAAGAAAAAGCGCTCACTGCGCTCAGTGCCATTTATGATACCTGCTGGGTTATATAAACTGCGGCTGTATTCATTGGCATAGGCAAGAGAGCGCAGACGATCAGCGTTGTCAGTAGCATAATGCCGTTTAGCCGTGCCAGCATTGGATGTTGAATATATTTTCTGGATATAGTGATTGTTGCTAGCAATGCGAATAATGACCTGTTTCCCCATATTAAAGTTAAATTGCTTCTGCGGTGCAAATGCTGGTTCCTGATACAGTGATAGAGATTCAGACACGCTGGCGTATTGAGTTGGAAAGAAAAAATGATAACAACCACAGCTATGTATGCTATCGAAAATCAGAGGATTACCGTCCGGGTTTAATGTCACTCGCCAGATAATGCCGTCTAAATGTCCGCCAAGCAGATCCAGAGGCCAGGCTTTAGGTCGAGCGGGAAACCAAATACTGTAATTTAGTTGTAATAAGGTTTTGGAATGTATTCGAGTATGCGATATGTGTTGAAAGACCACCGGCTGGGTCGTGTTTATCAGGATATTATCGTTGGCACGCCACTGCGGAGCGCCAATATTATCATTTTCAGAAGTAGTATCAATTTCAAAGTGCGGTGCAAACTGCGCAAACAGTTGCTGTTGCTGGTGTCCAGTTGGCAGCGGAATATGCAAAGGGTTCTCGGCAGATGCTTGCAAGATGTCCGCTACTTGTTCCCGCCCAAGTTTTATGGTGCTGTCTTCAGGCGCATAAAGTACTAATTGTCCTGCAACAGGTAGCGAGAGCAGGGGGCTGGTAAAAGTAGTCAGCGCCTGTTGATGCCAGCCGTATATGCCTATGCGGAAAGGAATCGCAGTGAGCGGATAAAGACCTAAAACTTGTTGCCAGGTGTTATATTCTGCAGGCACGATAGCGCTGTGTATAAGTTCATCACGCTTGAGGTTCTGGCTCAACTCAAAGTGTCTTAAGGTGTCGCTACAGTATGCTAATTTAGACTGTATAGAGGCCTTTGCAGGAAAAAAATGCCTTGTTAGCTGATCAAGTTCTCCGGAATATTGGGCAGGTAAATTTTTCAGTTCTATGGACCAGGCCTGTAAGCCAAGGGCTTGCAATAAATCCAGCCAGCTCTCAAATGTTTGATTTTTTACTTCAGCGCGAAAGCTGGATAACAAGCGATTAACGCGTAAATATGGGAATTTGGTAATGCGAGCATTTTGAGCATCGCTGACTCCTGCATCTGAGATAGTCTGTTCAGTCATGGCAATTAACTGCCTGCAATTTTGCATAATTATTGGCTCATGATTATCTTTTAAATAAGCAGGATTGCAGGCAATCAGGCTGAATGTTGCAAGTAGAGTGATGATTTTAGTAAGCATAGCGACAGTTTAAATGTGAATCAAGAGCCCACACATAGGTAATTCCAGAAATACATAGTCGCTGCTAATTTTCTGAACACGTGAACTGTATTGGTTTAATTAAGTTTGAATCAATATACGCTTGCCTTGATTTAAGTGCGATCCCTTTTGATCAGAGAAAAAAATACACACCTGAGGGTGTACAAGGTATATTCTATAAAAAAAGCGACATAAGATTGCTTTTTAAAGCTGAGGTATTTAACGAGGAGATTTAAACATGAAACTAGAATTTCACGGTGCAGACCAAGATGTAACGGGGTCTTGTCATCTGCTTGACATAGCAGGCAAGAAAATTTTAATCGATTGCGGACTCTATCAAGGGGGGCGGGATCTGGAAGAGGAAAATTCAAAACCTTTTGGCTTTGATCCTGCCAGTATTGATTATCTATTGCTAACCCACGCCCATCTTGATCATTGTGGTCGCATTCCTTTGCTTGTTAAACAAGGTTTTACCGGGGAAATTATTACCACGGCGGCTTCCTGTGAATTGGCCCGTGTAGTCTTACTGGATTCTGCGAGCCTGCAGGAAAGTGAAGCGCGTTATAAATCAAAAAAAGCCTCCAGACATG
>CAYWLM010000046.1:0-5728 GCA_964459125.1 uncultured Methylomonas sp.
CGGGTATGGATAATAAGCGGCTTTTTGGTCGCTTTGGATGCCGCTATATGATTTTTAAAGCGTTCATGCTGCCAGGCTAAGTCCCCTTCACTGCGAAAATAATCCAGTCCCGTTTCGCCAATAGCCACGACACGCTTATTATCTGCCAAGGCAATTAACTCATCTGTACTAGGGTCATGGCCTTCATCAACATTAGGGTGTACACCCACCGACAAAGAAATATTATGATAAGGCTCTACCAGATCACACATTGCAGGATAGGCTTCCAGGTCAATGCTAATACATAGCATATGTTCAATTTTATTTTCTTCAGTTGCCTGCATAAAACAGGAAAAATCATTCTGATAAGGAGTTAAATCGAGTTTATCCAGATGACAATGTGAATCTATTAACATGTTTATAAAAATCTCTTGAAAATATTAATTATAAGGTTTTTTACTTGATGCGCTTAGCTTGACACCAAGTATAATAAAGCCATATTACTATAAATGTTTAATCTAACATGAAAAACGCTCTGATCCCAATATTAGGTTTTGCTGCACCAAGCGGCACAGGAAAAACGACCTTATTAACCCAGCTGATTCCCCAGCTAAAGCAACACAATATTCGTGTCGGTTTGATAAAGCACAGCCATCATAACTTTCAAATTGATAAACCAGGTAAAGATAGTTTTCGCTTGCGCGAAGCAGGCGCTACTCCAGTTATGCTGGTGTCTAGCCATAGACGTGCGCTTATTACCGAGTTTGCTACACCAAAAGAACCCTGCCTTGACGAACAACTCAAGTATTTCGATCAATCCAGCCTGGATTTGATTCTGGTTGAAGGCTTTAAAAAAGAACACTTCCCTAAAATTGAATTACACCGTCCCAGCCTTTCACAACCAGTGTTTTATCCTGATGACTTATCTATCGTTGCCATTGCTTCTGATCAGGCGATAGATTTAGAAAGAAAAATTGTCAGTATGGACTTAAATAATATTCCTCAAATAGCAGATTTCATCCTGCATACTTTTTTAAACAAATCATGACGGATTTATGTTATTCAAATTCATTAATTAGTCTTAATCAGGCTTTGGAATACATTTCTAATACACTTTCGCCTGTTAAAGGTGATGAAGTCGTAAATTTACATACTGCATTAGGCAGAGTTTTATGTGATAACTGCAGCGCGCCTTTTGATCTGCCCGCTTTTCCAAATTCATCTATGGATGGCTATGCGCTTAATAGTGCAGATATCCCAAAATCAGCTTTTGATTTGATTCAAGCTGGCATATCATGGGCTGGTCGGCCTTTTAACGGAAAACTTGCTCGCGGTCAATGTGTGCGAATTTTCACCGGGGCAGTTGTACCTGCTGGTGCTGATAGTGTGATTATGCAGGAACTGGTAGAGGCAATAGGTTCTACTATCCGTTTCCCTGCTAACACTCAGGCACGTCAGAATATTCGTTTCGTCGGTGAAGATGTTAAACAGCACGAATGTTTATTGCCGGCGGCAAAACAATTAACTGCGATCGATTTAGGCTTGCTTGCCTCTGCCGGTATTTATGAAGTGCGTGTTAAACGTAAAATACGCATTGCTTTTTTTTCTACTGGCGATGAATTACGCCCTGTTGGGAGTGACTTGGCTAAAGGCCAGATTTACGATAGTAACCGTTATACATTAGCCGCTTTACTCGAAAACCCTTGTCATCAAGTTAATGATCTCGGTGTCATCGCGGATGATAAAACCCAGATTCGCTTAAGCCTGCTGCAAGCAGCACAAAGCCATGACGTGATAATCACTACAGGCGGAGCATCTGTTGGGGATGCCGATTTTATTAAGGAAATTCTAGATGAAATCGGGCAGGTAGATTTCTGGAAGCTCGCCATAAAACCTGGCAAACCTCTCGCTTTTGGGCGTATTCAGGATTGTTATTTCTTCGGTCTGCCCGGTAATCCCATATCGGTCATTGCCACTTATCAGCAAATTTTAACACCTGCCTTACGTCAATTAACGGCTTTAACTAATAAAGTTATTCATCTCATAGCAGTTTGTAAAAGTCCTTTATATAAAAAACCTGGAAGACAGGAATTTCAGCGTGGCGTGTTAAGCCAGACAGACTCAGGTGAATTTGAAGTTATCTCAGCTGGTAATCAAGGTTCAAATATATTAAGTGCCAGCAGTCGCGCTAATTGTTATATTATCCTGGAACGTGAACAGACAAATATAAACCCTGGCGAAAAGGTTCAGGTAGAGCCTTTCAATTTATTTTTATAAAAAAATGAGTACTCAAACATGTTAGAACTCCATGAAAAAGCACCTGACTTTGCACTTTATGACGCGCATGAAAACTTGCATCGATTATCAGATTATCGGAATCAGTGGCTGGTTATTTATTTTTACCCGAAAGACAATACGCCAGGTTGCACAAAAGAAGCCTGTGCATTGCGTGATGATAATGAAAAATTTACCAACTTGAATACCAAAGTCGTGGGCATCAGTACTGACAATAGCAAAAGTCATCTTGGTTTCAGCGAAAAGCAATCTTTACCTTTTACACTGCTTGCCGATCCTCAAGGTAAGGCCAGCGCTGCTTATGGTGCTTTATTTAAACTAGGGCCGGTTAAATTCTGCAAGCGACACAGTTTTATTATTGATCCCACTGGGAAAATAGCAAAAATTTACCGTTCAGTTTTACCCAGTTTGCATAGTCAGGAATTGTTACAGGAGTTACACAATTTACAAAAATAGACAACCAACTAAACTATGCTAGCACTATCCTTAGCGGAGTAAGCATTAGTATTTTGCTGGGTCACATTTTTTAATGCCACGCAATAAAAAATCTAACCCTACCTAAGGTTTTATTTCTTTACAATAGTCGCCCAGGCGGATAGCCAGGCATCGCCTTCATAATAATCAGCTTTCTTTTTTAAATTACCGGTTAACACTTGTTTTAAGGTATTTTCAATAATACCAAAAAAATGGCAATAAGCCCGCTGTCCATCAATCGCTTTGATCTCACCTTCCTTAATGCCATTTTGTAAAATTTTGATGATTTTTACAAAAGGAGATGTTTCCATTATTGATTTTTCTTCAGGCAAAAATTCACTGATATTTAGTACTAATAGAAACCGCATCACTTCTGGTGCTTCGTCTGTTAAACGGAACCATAAATCGACAATTTCTCTGAGCTGGTCTGATGACTTTCGGTTGCGCCTGCGTATATCATCAATCGATACACTTAACCTATCGATAATCCATAGATATAAGCCCTGGGCAATTTCTTGTTTATTTTTAAAATGCTTATATATTCCGGCACTTGTTTTAGCCCCGGAAAGCTCAGCAATTTCAGTTAATGATGTATTAAAATAACCCTTTTCTGCAAATAATTTCAAAGCCGCAACTAAAATATCATTACGCAGTTCTTCTTTGTCTTTTTGTATTTCCTGATCCATGTTGTTTTTTTTAGATTTATTCCAGTCTATTATTATTATTATTGATCAATTAATTCGTCATGGAGCTATAGGCGACTTTTAAATAACTCATCATTGACCAAAGAGTTAAAATTGCCGCTATATACAACATGCCCAAACCGAATAATTGCATCGATACGCCCACAAATTCCTCACTATACAACAAACAGCCAATAGCAATCATTTGCGCTGTTGTTTTCCATTTTCCTATTTGTGAAACTTTTACTGTCGCGTGCTGGCCAATTTGTGCCATCCACTCGCGTAATGATGAAATCGTAATCTCTCTACCAATAATAACAGCCGCAGGGAGCGTCATCCAGATACTGGATTCTCCCTCTACTAATAAAACTAAAACAAAGGCTACCATAATCTTGTCAGCGACAGGATCTAAAAAAGCACCAAACTTGGTTTCCACTTGCATTTTTCTTGCTAAATAACCATCTAACCAGTCAGTAATCCCAGCTACTATAAAAATAAACGTCGTAGCAATATTAGAATATTCCCAAGGTATATAGAAAAAAATGGCCAGTATGGGAATTAACGCAACACGTGTTAGCGTTAGTAAAGTGGGTATATTTAAGTTAATCATCTTGATGATGGCATGTATCGTATATTCGTTGCGCTAATTGTCGGCTAATTCCATCTATACTGCAAAGTGCATCAACACCCGCTCTGGAAATTCCTTGCATACCGCCAAACTGCTTTAATAAAATCTGTCGCCTTTTAGGACCCAGTCCTGCTATGGCTTCTAAAATCGATTCTTTTTTTGCTTTACCCCTGCGGGCTCTATGTCCTGTAATAGCAAATCTGTGCGCTTCATCTCTGATATGCTGAATCAGCAGTAAACCGCTTGCCCCAGGCGTCACATTAATCGGTTGCTCCTGACCAGGTAAAATCATTTTTTCCATGCCAGCTTTTCTATCAGGCCCTTTTGAAACACCGACTATCATAACACTATTTACCTGTAATTCCGCTAATGCCTTTTCAGCTTCATTAACCTGGCCCTTGCCACCATCAATAAATAATATATCGGGGGCTTCATGTTCACCCTTGACCAGGCGCTTAAAACGCCTGGATACTGCTTGATAAATAGCGGCATAATCATCGCCCGGGGTAATTCCGGCAATATTAAAGCGCCGGTAAGCCGATTTAACCGGGCCTTCCCGATCAAATACCACGCAAGATGCAACCGTATACTCTCCCTGGGTATGGCTAATATCAAAGCATTCGAGTCTTTTAGGCACTTCCTGACAACCTAGCTCCTCTTGTAAACTTAAAAATCGTGCGTAAATGCCTTGTTTGTCTGATAACTTAGTAAGTAATGCATTTTCTACATTTGCACACGCCATTTGCAACCATTTGGCACGATCGGTACGCACATTACTAGAAATAGCCACTGCATGCCCTGCATGATCAGTCAATACCTCTATTAATAAGTCTATTTCTTCGGGTTTATGACTGACAATTAATTCATAAGGGATGTTTTTATCTAAATAATATTGCGCAATAAATGCTTGCAAGATATTTTCCGGGCTATATTCATCTCTAATTTCAGGAAAGAAAGTTTTATTACCCAGATTCTGTCCATTTCGAATAAAAAAGACCTGCACACAGGCAATACCTGCCTTAGTTGCACAGGCAACGATATCGACATCGCCACGTTCACCATGCACATAATTTTTCTCTAAAATAGTACGTAATTGAGTAATCTGGTCTCTGACTTGTGCAGCCTGTTCAAATCTTAAATCAGTAGCCAGCTGGTCCATATCATGCACTAGCTTATCTATCAATAAGCTGCCCTTACCTGCCAGGAAAAGCTTGGTATTATTGACATCCTCGGCATATTTTTCCTGACTAATCAAACCAACACAAGGCGCAGTACAGCGTTCAATCTGGTGCTGTAAACATGGCCTGGAACGATTTTTATAATACGAGTCTTCACACTGGCGCACGGGAAATATTTTTTGCAATTGCTTTAAGGTTTCTCTTACTGCCCCTGCACTAGGGTAAGGACCATAATAGTTACCTTTTTTCTTTTTTGCACCGCGATGTGAACTAATTTGCGGGAATTGTTGTTCGGAAGAGATGTAAATAAAAGGATAGGATTTATCGTCTCTTAAACAGATGTTATAACGCGGTTTATGCTTTTTAATCAGTTGGCTTTCTAGTAACAGTGCCTCGCCTTCCGTGTGCGTTACTGTGACTTCTATACGTTTTATTTTTGTAACCATCACCTGTTGCTTTGGTGATGCGGTACCTTTTCTAAAGTAACTAGA
>CAYWLM010000046.1:5828-17405 GCA_964459125.1 uncultured Methylomonas sp.
TTGTAACCATCACCTGTTGCTTTGGTGATGCGGTACCTTTTCTAAAGTAACTAGAGACTCTGTTTTTTAAATTTTTAGCTTTGCCTATATAGACAATGATGTCCTTATCATTGAACATTTTATAAATGCCTGGCAAGCGTGTCAGATTTTTCAGGAAATCTTCTATGTCAAATATCTGTTGACCACTTGCTGTTTTATCAACCTCTGTCATGTAAAAAACTCATCAACTCTAGTAGAAATCTGCCATAAGCGCTAAACACGCCTATAAGTCACCCCATTGAAAAGGATATTTCACGCAACCGTAAGCGCGGCTTCCCCTGCCTGATTGGCAATCATAATATGCATTATTCTCACTTCATCCCTGCCCTATAATACACAGAGTTAAGCAAATAGAAAAAGAGGAATCCAGGCTTCTGATCATAAGCTAGTTAGAATTTTGTACTCATCTCAAGGATAAGCAGTCTCTTTCATAGCCGAGGCAATCATACTATAAGCAGTCACCCAGGCATCTTCTACTTCATCGGTAAAATAATCCCCCAGACTCTGCTCTAAAACCCATAATAAAGCCGCTCCTACCGTTTCATAATGAGCGGCCTGCACACCATAAATGATATGTCGATTACCCATCGCCTGCAGCATAGCTTCAACAGCTTTGAAATCTTCTATAGAATTGACGACGACATTCAAGGTGGTCATTAGCTTTTCACCTTGAAAATCTAACTTGCCACGAAATAATGATTTAACTTTAGGGTCTAATTCAAACAAGCGCACATAAAATAATTCAGCGAATTTTTCTTTAACAGGAAGAATTCGTCGCCAGGAATTTCGAATACACTTTATTTGTTCTGGCGTCAGAGGATACGGTTCTTCCTCTATATATTGCTGTGCATATCTTGCTTGATTTTTTTTATTTTGAATGAGTAGCAAGTACGCCAATAAAATCACCAAAAATAAGACTCCATACATCATAAGCAAATCCTCATTATTTGTCTGCTTCCCACGCTCTGTGTGAAAAACACTCGGGTTGCACTCTGCATTTCGTGACACAGGATATTACACACGCAATTCCTGCGCAGAGCATGGGAACAAAAATTCACTATAAAATACATAGCTAAACCCAGACATCACGTAAAGTGACAGTACGATTAAATACCAGTTTACCGACTGAACTATCTTCAGTATCCAGACAGAAATAGCCTACCCGTTCAAATTGAAAACGACTGCCTAATTCGGCCTCGGCAAGACTGGCTTCAACTTTAGCCGCCGTTATAACCTGAAGAGAATCAGGATTCAATGCATCACAAAAATTGTCTTCAGCACCGGGATTTGGCACTTTAAATAGCCGATCATATAAACGCACTTCAGCATCTAGCGCATGAGCAGCCGATACCCAGTGAATCACCCCTTTTACTTTACGTCCTTCTGGATTTTTACCTAGGGTATTTTCATCATAAGTACAACGCAGCTCAACAACTTTGCCCTCGGCATTTTTAATCACCTCATGACATTTAATCACATAAGCACCACGTAAACGTACCTCACCGCCGGCTATCAAGCGTTTGTACTTAGGGGGTGGTATATCGGCAAAGTCATCTTGATCAATATAGATTTCTTTTGCAAATGGAACTATCCGCTTACCCATTGCTTCAATTTGTGGATGATTACTCGCTTCTAATTGTTCAACTAGATCATCAGGATAATTTTCAATCACCACTTTTAGTGGATCTAACACTGCCATTACCCTGCCGGCAGTATTATTTAAATCTTCACGAATACAATTTTCCAGAACTGCCATTTCAATCGACGAATCTTTTTTGGTGACACCAATGCGTTCACAAAAGTCACGAATAGCAGCCGGGGTAAAACCCGCACGTCTCAAGCCTGCAATTGTTGGCATACGAGGGTCATCCCAGCCACTCACATGTCCATCAACTACCAGTTGATTTAATTTACGCTTACTCACTATTGTATATTTCAGTTCTAAACGTGCAAATTCAATTTGCCGTGGATGACAGTCAATCGTTATATTATCCAGCACCCAATCATAGAGTAGGCGATGATCGGCAAATTCTAGAGTACATAAAGAATGCGTAATGCCTTCAATGGCATCTGAAATACAATGCGTATAATCATACATCGGATAAATACACCACTCATCACCAGTGCGCTGGTGATGTACTCGACGAATACGATATAAAGCTGGATCACGCATATTGATATTAGACGATGCCATATCAATTTTGGCACGTAATAAATATTGACCATCGGCAAATTCACCTGCCCGCATACGGGCGAATAAATCCAGATTTTCTTCAATACTGCGCTTGCGATCAGGACTTTCTTTACCCGGTTTAGTCAGAGTACCCCGATATTCCCGAATCTGATCAGCAGTTAAACTGTCAACATATGCCAGACCTTTTTCTATAAGCTCTACAGCATAATCATATAAAGCTTCAAAGTAGTCAGAAGAGTGCCTTAACTCTGCCCATTCAAAACCCAGCCAGTGCACATCTTTTTCGATTGCACGCACATATTCAATGCTTTCTTTTTCAGGATTGGTATCATCAAAACGTAAGTTACATAAGCCATTATTTTCAGCCGCAACACCAAAATTCAAGCAGATTGATTTAGCATGACCTATATGTAAAAAACCATTGGGTTCAGGGGGAAAGCGAGTTATAACTTGACTATGTTTGTTTTCAGCCAGGTCTTTAGCAACCATTTGACGGATAAAGTTTGTAGCAGGAATACTTTCAAGTGTTGACATTGAGTAATATGGGTCAATTGTTAGTTAAAGCACATCGACTATACAATGCGCATGATAAAGGCTGAGTTTACCTTGTAATTTAGAGCATTAAGATACCATAATATATCGCGATAGCAACTATAATCACCCTATTATATCGAGCAATTTAAATTACTATTATGCAAGCGTCCAAAAGCAGAAAAATCAAGGTGAATTACAATACCGGTGAGCATTTATCACCGTGGCGTGAATCACTCAACGACATTATTTTTGGCGCTGAAACTCAGACAGGAAAATTATTCGATATCCTGCTGATATTTGCTATTGCTATTAGTGTGTTATCCGTCATGCTCAGTAGCGTAGACGCAATTCACAAGGAATACAGCAAGATATTTTTTTATACCGAATGGACTTTTACTGTTTTATTTAGTATTGAATATATTTTACGTTTAATCTCGGTACGTCAACCTAAACTTTATGTACGCAGTTTTTTCGGGATTATTGATTTACTGTCCATCTTACCTACTTATATAGGTCTGCTACTACCCGGCATAAAATACATGCTGATTATTCGCATACTGCGCTTATTAAGAATTTTTCGTATTTTTAAGCTAGTCGAATATGTCGAAGAAGCTGAAGCCCTGATGACCGCGTTAAAAAACAGCAGTCAAAAAATTCTGGTGTTTTTGTATACTGTTTTAACCCTTGCCACTGTATTCGGCTCCTTGCTTTATGTGGTCGAAGGCAGCGATTCAGGCTTTACCAGCATCCCAAAATCAGTTTATTGGGCTATTGTTACCCTAACCACTGTGGGCTATGGTGATATTGCCCCACAAACCCCATTAGGCCAGATTATTGCCGCAGTCATTATGATTATGGGTTATGGCATTATCGCAGTGCCTACGGGTATTTATAGTGCTGAACTATTCAAGACTTATCAACCCTCGAAAATCTCCAATGACGCTTGTCCTAACTGTGGAAAAATCGGTCATGATACTGATGCAGACTTTTGTAAGTATTGCGGCGGGAGTTTAGAGGAAGTTGATTAATGGAGGCAACGCACAAACCAATAGGTGATACACGTATTTACCTACTCCCCAATGATAAGTGTTTAATGCCACCCGCCATACTGTGTAGTCGGATCACCACGAAAACCGGTAGAGGTTTTGTTTGCATCAGGAACACCCACAGTGCTATCCGCTGCCAACACCATATTCGCACGAGTATAGCCACCTAATTCTTTAGCACGATTAGCAATTTTAGTTGTTAACGGACTAATATCATATCTGGATACTGCAGTTGAGATAACCACCGCTTTTAACTTTTCAGAACTACCTTCAGGCTTAACTGTTAACACAATCGGCAAGGTGGTTCCGGCTGGAATTTCAACGCTATAATCTTTACTACTGTCCAGGCTAGCACTAGCAACTACACGGCCAGTACTGTCTAGTACTTTAATTTCACCTTCCCGTACGGGTCCTTTGTCATCTAGCACAGTGCCTTTCAGCACCTTATCTTGTGTATATTTTTGTACTGTAGCCTTGATAGCCGGTGATTTTTTTTGCTGATCACCACAAGCAATTAAAAATAGACTCATAATTGATGTAATGAGCATCGCTTTTATCATTTTATGTTTTTTATAAATATGCATGAGCAACTTCCTCGCTTTGATTACTATTCGAACTCGGTCTGGGCATTAAAATACCAGCTCCTTATGAAATTTACATCATTATATCGCAATATGCTCATTATTATATTGCTTACTTAATATCCTGACTCGAAGCCTCTATGGGCTGTTTGAATTAATTTATTGACAACTTAGCAGCGTTTTTTTTGAAGCAATATAATTTATGCTACTTATTTAAACCTAGCTACCTTAAAAAGTATTTGCCCCTAAGTTTGGATGCTAACATTTATTCAATGATTTTCATCCAATATCACTACAGCGCATAAGCTTGTAACCCAGGCATGTAAATCACCTGCGCTCAGACAGATAAGCTAAAACTATTCAGGCACAGCATAAATGCGTAGCTCTAAACCTTTAATTCTATATACCATATATAATATTAGCACTTATTTATTTAGTAATGCTCCTAGCATTAAAAGCTTAATCAAATTAAAATAATAAAGATATATTATGAACTAAGCGTGATTTTTCTAAATTCACTCTTTTTAACCTCTCATTTTGAACTTAACCTCTATTGATGACTAATCATAAACTGACCCACCTGAAAGAGCTGGAAGCTGAAAGTATCCATATTATTCGTGAAGTTGCAGCAGAATTTGACCGCCCGGTAATGCTTTACTCTGTGGGCAAAGATTCAGCGGTAATGTTGCATTTAACACGTAAAGCCTTTTATCCAGGAAAGCCACCTTTTCCACTAATGCATGTTGATACTACATGGAAATTTAAGGAAATGATTGAGTTTCGTGATAAATATATCAAAAAACTCGGATGGGATTTAATAGTTTATTCGAATCAAGATGGTATCGATCAAGGTATCGGACCGTTTACTCACGGCAGTAAAAAACACACTGACGTGATGAAAACCGAAGGTTTAAAACAAGCATTAAATAAATATAAATTCGATGCTGCTTTTGGTGGTGCGCGTCGAGATGAGGAAAAATCACGTGCCAAAGAGCGTGTTTATTCATTTCGTGATAAAAATCATGGATGGGATCCTAAAAATCAACGCCCTGAATTATGGAATATTTATAACGGTAAAATCGATCAAGGCGAAAGTATTCGTGTTTTCCCCATTTCTAACTGGACAGAGCTGGATGTCTGGCAATACATACACCTGGAGAATATTCCGATTGTTCCGCTTTACTTTGCTAAAGAACGTCCAGTGGTAAATAAAGACGGTATGTTGATCATGGTCGATGATGATCGTATGCCAATCGGCCCTGAAGATAAAATAGAAATGAAAATGGTGCGTTTCCGTACTTTAGGTTGCTACCCGTTAACAGGCGCGGTGGAATCAACAGCCACTACGCTACCAGAAATTATTCAAGAAATGTTATTAACCACAACGTCTGAACGCCAAGGTCGATTAATTGACCATGACTCCGCAGGCTCAATGGAACAGAAAAAGCGCGAAGGCTATTTTTAATAAATATCTCTTCTCGATTTTGCTTAATCTCATTTTAGGAAATAAACACCATGTCTCACCAATCAGACTTAATTAGTACCGATATAGACGCTTATCTAGCGCAACACGAACGCAAAGAATTATTACGTTTTTTAACCTGTGGTAATGTCGACGACGGCAAAAGTACGCTAATAGGTCGCCTGTTATACGATTCAAAAATGATCTATGAAGATCAGTTAGCAGCCGTGCAATCTGACAGTGTTAAATCAGGCACCACCGGAGCAGGAAAAATAGATTTAGCACTATTGGTTGATGGTTTACAGGCAGAACGTGAGCAAGGTATTACTATTGATGTTGCGTATCGCTACTTCTCTACCACAACGCGTAAATTCATTATTGCTGATACTCCAGGGCATGAACAATATACGCGCAATATGGCAACCGGTGCATCCACCTGTGATCTTGCGGTTATTTTAATTGATGCGCGTTATGGCGTACAAACGCAAACCAGACGTCACAGCTTTATTGCTTCATTATTAGGTATAAAACATATTATTGTCGCTATCAATAAGATGGACTTAATGGAGTATAGTGAAGAAGTCTATGAAAAAATAAAGACTGATTATTTAGACTTTATTAAGCAACTCGATGGTTTAGATGATATTTACGTTATCCCGCTGTCTGCTTTAGACGGTGATAATGTGGTCAATAAAAGTACCAATATGTCCTGGTATACAGGTAAATCAATGATGGAAACTCTGGAAACAGTGGAAATTTCCGAAGATGATAACTTTCAAGACCCACGTTTTCCAGTGCAATATGTTAACCGCCCTAACCTCGACTTCCGTGGTTTTTGTGGCACAGTTGCCTCAGGAGTTTTCCGTAAAAACGCTGCAGTAACTGCCTTACCCTCAGGTAAAACCAGCACCATCAAGTCTATTGTAACTTTTGATGGCGAACTGGAAGAAGCTTACCCGCCGATGGCTGTTACCATAACGCTAAGCGATGAAATCGATATTAGTCGTGGCGATACCATTGTTTGCAGTGACAACCTGCCCAGCGTTGCTGATAAATTTGATGCCAGTATCGTCTGGATGACTGAAAATCCTCTGCTACCAGGCAAACAATATATTATTAAATTAGCTACCCGTAGTGTCTCAGGGTCTATTGCCAATATTCAACACCGTATCGACGTCAATACTTTAGAGCATCATGATGCCAAAGAGTTAAAACTCAATGAAATAGGTGTCTGCACTGTTTCAGTCAATGCGCCAGTGGTATTTGATGCCTATAAGCGGAGCAAAGGTACTGGCGCCTTTATTATCATCGACCGCCTGACTAATGTTACTGTCGGCGCGGGGATGATTTCTGGTCATAGTAAGGATGCCAAATTAAGCCATGTCAGTGCAGAAGAACGTGCCGCTCGCTTTGGACAAAAAGCGGTTGCAATTGCCTTGACAGGCACAAATAGCGAACAAATGGCCTATCAACTAGAAAGAAAATTATTTGACAATGGCCATGCCGCTACTGTTTTAGCCACAGATTTAAACCAGATTGATGCTGCTATTGCAGTAATTCAACAGGCAGGTTTGATTTGTTTATGTACTACAAATGCAATATGTGATATCAGTTTTAATACTGATAAGGTATCTCTTGACCAAATACATTTAGCTCTAAAAGAGCAAAATATTATTCTATAATAATATTTTTTAATGTATTCAACTCAACTGTAAACAGCTCATTGAATGAACTAGAGCCATAAATAAGGAAAAATGAATGTCACAAAAAATCACAAAGGCAGTATTTCCGGTCGCTGGAATGGGAACCCGCTTTCTACCTGCCACTAAAGCTAGTCCCAAAGAAATGCTGCCTATAGTCGATAAGCCGTTGATTCAATATGCAGTAGAAGAAGCAGTTGCAGCGGGAATTGACACGATGATTTTTGTCACCGGTCGTAGCAAACGAGCGATTCCTGATCATTTTGATAAATCCTACGAATTAGAAAGCGAATTAGCAGCAAAAGGTAAAACTAAAGAATTGGAAATGATACAAAATATCATTCCACCTCATGTTTCCTGTGTTTTTATACGTCAATCTGAAGCATTAGGTCTTGGGCATGCTGTTTTGTGTGCAAAACCTGTTATCGGCAACGAACCTTTTGCGGTTATTTTAGCCGATGATTTGGTCGAAGATGCCGAACGTGGCTGTATGGCACAAATGACACAGTTATTTGCCCAGCAACCTTGCTCTATACTTGGTGTTGAGAGAGTTGACCCTCGTGAAACAGATAAGTACGGCATAGTACAAATAGAAAGTAATGGCTCTTCTGCGAGTAAAGTGACCTCTATTATTGAAAAACCGAAGCCCGATGCCGCACCGACAAATCTAGCGGTTATTGGACGCTATATATTAACACCCGCTATTTTTGATAAAATCGAAACGATAAATAAAGGCGCTGGCGGTGAAATTCAACTCACCGATGCTATAGCTGAATTGCTCAAAGAAGAAAAGGTACTGGCTTATGAATTTGAAGGTACTCGATATGACTGTGGCTCTAAATTAGGTTTTTTAATAGCAACCGTAGAACATGGTTTACTGCATAATGAATTAAAAGATGATTTTCTTGCTTACCTAAAGTTGCTCGCAAAAAAGCATAACAACTAGGCTTATGTACGCTTTTCCTTCGTCTCTAAGGAAAAGCGTTTTATACTTCACCATTTATTATATTCGCTGATGGATACAATTAGCATACGTGGCGCAAGAACGCATAATCTAAAAAATATCGACCTTGATTTACCTAGAGACGCGTTAATTGTTATTACCGGTTTATCCGGTTCCGGCAAATCATCTCTCGCTTTCGATACCATTTATGCTGAAGGGCAACGCCGGTATGTCGAATCCTTGTCGGCTTATGCGCGCCAATTCCTTTCCATAATGGAAAAGCCTGATGTCGATCATATCGAAGGCTTATCTCCAGCTATCTCTATTGAACAGAAATCGACCTCACATAATCCTCGTTCCACAGTAGGGACCATCACTGAAATCTATGATTATTTAAGACTTTTATATGCTCGCGCAGGTACACCCTGCTGCCCTGAACACGGGATATCTCTTGAGGCGCAGACCATTAGTCAGATGGTTGATCATGTACTGGAACAACCCGACGGCGAGCGTTGGATGCTTTTAGCACCGGTGGTAAATGATCGCAAAGGCGAGCATATTCAATTACTGGAAGATTTGCAGGCACAGGGTTTTATACGTGCACGTATTAATGGAGTGGCATATGAACTTGATGAACTGCCCGAGTTAGACGGCAAGAAAAAACATACCATTGAAGTCATTGTTGACCGTTTCAAAATTCGTGAAGATATAAAACTTCGCCTGGCAGAATCCTTTGAAACCGCTTTAAGAATTGCTGATGGCGTGGCTACTGCCGTTTGTATGGATGACGACGGCAAACATCCCAGACAACTGATTTTTTCGGAAAAGTATGCCTGCTCACAATGTGGCTATAGCATTACAGAACTAGAACCGCGCATATTTTCCTTTAATAACCCTAAAGGAGCGTGTCCAGCTTGTGATGGCCTGGGCAACAAGCAACATTTCGATCCAGATCTTGTCGTGCATAGCAAGGAACTAAGTTTGGCCGCCGGTGCCGTGAGAGGCTGGGACAGACGTAATGCCTATTACTATCAAATCATTTGCTCGCTTGCTGAACATTATGCTTTTAGTCCTGAAACGCCTTTTAATGAACTCAGCGAAGAAATTCAGCAGATTATTCTATATGGAAGTGGACGTAAAGCAATAGACTTCACATTTGTTACAGGCAGTGGTAAAAAGCGAAAAAAACGGCATAGCTTTGAAGGTATCATTGCCAATATGGAGCGCCGTTATCTGGAAACGGACTCTCAAGTAATACGTGATGAATTAGCAAAATACCAGACACATATCCGTTGCCCCAATTGCCAGGGCTCGCGTTTAAATATAGCCGCTCGTAATGTATTTATCGACTCCAGGCCGCTTTACGAAATCACCCAACTTCCCATTAGACTATGCCTGGCTTTTTTTCAGACACTGCAACTACCTGGGCAACGAGGCCAGATTGCTGAAAAAATTGTTATTGAAATTCAGCAACGTCTAGAATTTCTAGTTAATGTTGGTCTTGATTACCTTACCTTAGATCGCAGTGCCGATAGCCTTTCAGGTGGTGAAGCACAACGTATTCGTCTAGCCAGCCAGATCGGTGCGGGGCTAGTAGGCGTAATGTATGTTTTAGATGAACCGTCTATCGGCCTACACCAGCGTGATAATGATCGCTTGCTAAAAACGCTCTTTAGACTACGCGACTTAGGAAATACTGTTATTGTCGTAGAACATGATGAGGATGCTATTCGTGCAGCGCAGTATGTTGTGGATATAGGCCCCGGCGCGGGGGTTCATGGAGGGCAGATTATTGCTCAGGGAACACCTGAAGATGTCATTAATAACGAGCATTCAATTACCGGACAATACCTTTCTGGAAAACTCGCTATTACTGGCCCGAAGCAACTTACACCGAAAAATGCTAAACAACTGATCACAGTACGGAATGCACAGGGAAATAATTTAAAAAATATCGATGTCAATTTTCCTATTGGTTTATTCACTTGTGTAACAGGCGTATCTGGCTCAGGCAAATCAACACTGGTTAATGATACTTTATATCGCTATGCAGCTCGCGCCATTAATCGCGCCACTACCTTACCTGCACCTTGTGATGCTGTCGAAGGATTAGAAGCTTGCGATAAAGTAGTCGATATAGATCAAAGTCCGATTGGCAGAACTCCGCGTTCTAATCCAGCCACCTACACGGGATTATTCACCCCGATCCGTGAACTTTTTGCTGCCACTCCTGAATCCCGTTCTCGCGGCTATACACCTGGCAGATTTAGCTTTAATGTTAAAGGGGGTCGTTGCGAGTCTTGTCGAGGCGATGGTGTTGTTAAAGTAGAAATGCATTTTCTACCTGATGTTTTTGTGCATTGTGATATCTGTGCGGGTAAACGCTATAACCGTGAAACACTGGAAATTCGGTATAAAGGCAAAACCATTAATGAAGTTCTGGAGATGACTGTTGAAGAAGCTTATCTGTTCTTTAAACCAGTCCCGGTTTTGGCGCGTAAACTGCAAACCATGCTAGATGTAGGCTTGAGTTATATTAACCTGGGACAAAATGCGACCACTCTGTCTGGCGGTGAAGCACAGCGTGTTAAATTATCCAAAGAACTATCCAAACGTGATACCGGAAAAACATTATATATTCTCGACGAACCCACTACTGGTCTGCATTTCCACGATATACAACAGTTGCTTAATGTCCTGCATATCCTGCGCGACCATGGCAACACTATTATAGTTATCGAACATAACCTGGATGTAATTAAAACAGCAGACTGGCTTATTGATATAGGTCCTGAAGGCGGTGATGGCGGAGGAACTGTGGTTGCTGAAGGAACACCCGAGCAGGTATCGAGCATTGAAAAATCCTATACAGGTCATTATCTAAAACGTTTTTTTAATTAGTGTTTATAATAATAGGGTAATTACTGAAATAGCTTATTAAATACATCTAAAGACACCTCATATAACAGCTTGTTGAGGTCAAACTTTAGTCATTAGCATACAAACTGAATTCTAGTATTTGGATAAGGTACTGCTTGCG
The DNA here is from genome assembly GCA_964459125.1 of uncultured Methylomonas sp. Lineage (GTDB taxonomy): Bacteria > Pseudomonadota > Gammaproteobacteria > Methylococcales > Methylomonadaceae > Methyloprofundus. The sequence goes on from CAYWLM010000046.1 coordinate 17,368, forward strand.
TACCTTTATAAGATAACCTATACATACCAAGGGAAAAA
>CAYWLM010000046.1:17505-20831 GCA_964459125.1 uncultured Methylomonas sp.
ATAAGGTACTGCTTGCGTACCTTTATAAGATAACCTATACATACCAAGGGAAAAATATGCAATCGTTTATCCAGCCAGTGATTGACAGATATGGAGCATCCCCTGTTCAATTACTTCCTATCTTGCGAGATATTCAATCCGAATTTCAGCATATTCCAGCTGAAGCAATAGAATATGTTGCGCTATCTCTCGATATACCACGCACACACATTATCAGTGTCATAGAGTTTTACAGCTTTCTACATGCTACACCACAAGGCAAATATACCTTGCTAATAAGTGATTCAATTACGGATCATATGCTGGGTAAACAGGATTTAATAACTTATTTTGCCAAACAGTTAAAAGTAAATATAGGCGAACTACGCGCTGATGGTTTGGTCAGTTTAAATAATACATCTTGCTCAGGCATGTGTGATCAAGGTCCTGCCGGATTAGTCAATGGCTATGCTTTAACTCATCTAGATCGACCGCGTATCGATGCCATTGTTAAACTTATTGAACAAAATATTCCTGTGCACCAATGGCCAGTCGAGTTTTTTAAGGTAAGCGATAATATTTACCTGCCTGGCTTATTACTACAAGATCCAATAGCACCGGGGGAAGCTTTAAAAGCCCGTTATCAAAAAGGCTTACAAGAGACCCTGACAGAAATTGATATCTCTGGATTACGTGGTCGTGGCGGTGCCGGATTTAAAACGGCCATGAAATGGCGCTTTTGTGCTGAAGAAATAGAAACGGAACGCTATGTGGTTTGTAATGCCGACGAAGGCGAGCCAGGGACTTTTAAAGATAGAGTCTTATTAAACAGCTATGCACACCAGGTATTTGAAGGCATGACTTTATGCGCAAGTATTATTGGTGCACAACAAGGTTTCTTGTATCTTCGTGGTGAATATCTGCATTTATATGACAAATTGCAGAATATTCTGCAACAACGCCGCCAATCAGGATTATTAGGCAATAATATCCTGGAGCAAGGCTTAAACTTTGATATTGAAATACGTATGGGTTGTGGCGCTTATATTTGCGGTGAAGAGTCAGCCTTAATAGAATCCCTTGAAGGTAAACGTGGCATACCCAGAAATAGACCGCCCTACCCGGTATCCCAGGGTTATCTGAACAAACCCACAGTAGTCAATAATGTAGAAACCTTTTTTGCCGCAAGTAAAATTGCGCTAAAAGGTGGACAATGGTTTGCCGCTGTTGGCACAGACCAATCACAAGGCACGAAAATACTCAGCATCAGTGGTGATTGCGCAAAACCAGGCATATACGAATATCCATTTGGAACCAGCATTCAACAAGTACTGCAAGACTGTGGCGCAGCAGATGTCCTGGGCATACAGATCGGCGGCCCTTCGGGTACGCTTATTGGCCAGGATGAATTGCAGCGTAGACTGGCATTTGAAGACCTTGCCACGGGCGGTTCCTTTATCATTTTTAATCAGTCACGCAATATCCTCGATATCGTCAAGAACTTCACCCATTTTTTTGCACATGAAAGTTGCGGCTTTTGCACGCCTTGTCGAGTAGGCACATCACTATTGAAAAAACAGCTGGATAAAATAACCGATGGCTACGGCTCTGCCGGGGATGTCGCGGCTTTAGAAGAACTCTGTCAATTAGTTAAAAATCTTAGTCATTGCGGTTTAGGGCAAACAGCTGCCAATCCTATTCTCTCAACCTTGCAACGTTTCCCGGAAACCTATCAGCAACGCTTGAAAAAAATCAGTTATGAACCTGGCTTTGATTTAGATGCTTCATTAGAAACTGCCAGACGTTTAGCTAATCGTAGTGATGCCGGTGCACACTTGGCACAAGTAGAGGAAGATTATTCATGAGTAAAACTATCGTCATTGATGGCATGGAAATACCTTATGAAGAGGGCCAAACCATCATGGATGCGGCTATCGCAGCCGATATCTATATTCCGCATTTATGCCATGACCCAGACTATGAGCCACATGGTAGTTGTAAACTATGTACGGTCAACGTTAACGGCAGAAATTGCTCAGCCTGTACTTTTCCAGCAATGGAAGGGCAGAACATTATCAATAAAAGTACTGATTTAGAACATGATCGACTACGCATAACCCAAATGCTATTTGTTGAAGGCAATCATTTCTGTCCTTCATGTGAAAAAACAGGTAACTGCCAATTACAGGGCGTAGCCTATTATTTAGATATGCATGACAACCATTTTCCGCATTTTTTTGCTAATCGGGAAATGGATGCCTCACATGCGGATATTTTAATCGATCACAACCGCTGTATTTTTTGTAATTTATGTGTTCGTGCCAGCCAGGAAAAAGACCATAAAAATGTCTTTGCAATCAGTGGCCGTGGCATTAACAAACATCTCATCGTTAATTCCATAACGGGCAAATTAAAAGACAGTGATATCGATATTAATGATCATGCAGCGCATATCTGCCCAACAGGCGCAATCCTGATTAAACGCACCGGCTATCAAGTGCCGATAGGAGAACGTACCTACGATAAACAACAAATTGATGCAGTCGCATTAGCTAAGGAGAATAAACATCATGGCCGCTAAATTAAGAGTAGCTACGACTTCATTAGCAGGCTGTTTTGGCTGCCATATGTCTTTCCTGGATATAGATGAACGCATGATCGAATTAGCCCAACATATCGAATTCGACCGCTCACCGCTTACCGATATAGAGCATTGTGGTCCTTGTGATATAGGCTTAATTGAAGGGGGTGTATGTAATTCAGAAAATGTGCATACGCTACGCGAATTCCGTAAAAACTGCAAAGTTCTAGTTGCCGTAGGCGCTTGCGCAATTAACGGTGGTTTGCCCGCCATGCGCAACCATTTCAAGCTCGAAGACTGCCTTAATGAATCTTATATTGATGGTATGGGCGTAGAAAATGCGCAAATTCCCAGCGACCCCGAACTGCCATTACTTTTAGACAATGTACATCCCATACACGAAATAGTCAAAGTAGACTATTACATGCCCGGCTGCCCACCTTCAGGCGATGTATTCTGGTCATTTTTAAGTGATATTATTGCCGGACGGGAACCGAGTTTGCCTTATGAGTTAGTGCATTTCGATTAAGCAGACTGGGATCAAGTTAAAATACAACTGATAAAAAAACCCATAGACAGGATAGCTGTTATGCAAGAAATTACCGGAATTAACCATGTAGGATTACGAGTAAGCAGCCTTGAGCGGGCAAGAGCATTTTATGAACAGCTGGGGTTTGTATTTATAACTGGCCCCATTGGCCCTGAGCCAGTTGCAATAATGGAGCATCCCTCGGGTGTTAACATCAATTTTATTGTTAATGCGGAT
>CAYWLM010000047.1:0-20797 GCA_964459125.1 uncultured Methylomonas sp.
TATATTTCTCCTTATTAATTGGAAAAAATGGTCTTGACAATGGGGTCCACTTTACAGGTTGAGAAATGTGAATATGACGAGCACTATAATCGACCACTTTAGTATAAAAATAAGTAGCGCCAATAACGCTCTCTTTTGATTCGGATTAATCCGCTTTCCATAAAACAAAAGGAATACCTATGTTATCAAAAAAACAAACCATGGAACTAAAAGCACAATTAGATAAACGTCTTTTGGAATTGCGGGATGAAATTAAACAGGAATTACTGACGTTCGATAATGAAGAATATAGCCAAACTGCCGGTCAAGTCCACGATATAGGTGATGACTCTTTGGCTGATTTTCTGGTTGATATTAACCTCGCGGTGATTAGCCGTCATATTCAGGAAGTTAAAGATATTGAAGCTGCCCTGCTGAGAATTAGCGAGGATAAATATGGACGATGCAGAGACTGTGACACTCCCATAAAATATCAACGCCTTGAAGTACAGCCTACAGCGACGCGATGTATAAAATGCCAGGCAGTGCATGAGAAATCCCTGCACGAGATGGAGGATAAATATAGCTAAACTATCCTCAAGATTAACAATTATCCTAACTTCACTGCCATGACATTTATCCATAAACCAACGCGTCACCAAAACACTGTTTTATCCGACTTACAAAGAGCATGGATAATATTAAGAGCGGCATGGTAGTCTATAATTTTTTTGAACACTCAGATAAACTTCTGTTGCATATTGATGAAGCGCTGCAGAGTTTAGCTGAGGGCGAAATATCTTAATAATTTAAGTACCATGGCTTTTAATTCTTACTGTCCCCTTAAATATATTAAGTACTTAATATAGCAAGCGACTGTTAAATATCCATTTACCTTGGGATAAGGTTAAATAAAACTCGATATTTCACCATTGCCCAAATCATAAGAATCGTCGCCAAATGTATTCCGGTATTGATGAAAAAATTATTGTAGCCTGGCAGGGATGTGTTGCTAACTAGTATTATAAAATAAACGTGCAGGATAAAAACATATAAAGAAGCCTGCCCTAACGGCACCAGTAGCCAACCTAGCGCTTTATTGATGGGCATCCAGTAATGGCTCAGGGCATAATAAAAAACGATAAATAAGACTATATTGTTTAATACTCGGCCCAGCCCTAAAGTGTTTTTTTGAAACCAGGCCATATAGATTTCATGCTGATAAGCCGGATCAATTAGGGAGAAAGTTCGCCAAGGCCAGAATATTGGATTGGGGTTATTTAAGGCAAGGAACATAAAGGCCAGACAAACAAGTCCGGCAATGAATATCACGAGTTTATTTTTATGATCAATCAGGAATCCCAGCACCTTTTCATGGTGATAGCCAATAACCATTCCATTGATAAACAGGAGTTGCCAGGTGAGCGTAGGAAATCCCCGTTCAAAGCCTGCTCCAGTTATTCTCAGGTGCAGCTTTTGATTAACCCAGTATAGCAAGCAACTAATAACAATCAACAGCAGCGTTTTCTGGTGATGCAAACCAAACAGAACCAGCGGTGCTAGAGCAATCAGTACTACATATAAGCCAATGACTTGAAATTGGTGCGGACCAATTCTGAGTAACAAAGCTTGTTGCAAAATCTCTTGCCAGGAAGCAGTAGCAGGTGGATAGAGTGAATAGATTTTATCCGGCGCTGCGAGAGATGCCCAATGACTTACCTCAAAAATATTAATACTGGGTATTATGCCTAATACAGCGATACTTAGAATAATGAAAAGATTAATTTTGTATAGTTGAAATGAGCGTTGCCATAATTTTATGGCGCAGTTTTTAAAACCTTCCCGACTTAAACGCCGCCTATATACAACTCCCAGAACAATACCAGATAGGGCGACAAAGCCTTCGGCACTGGAAACATAGCCAATCCGTCCCCAGGCAAACATGCTAAACAGCGAGAAATATTCCATATGTACGCTAATAACAACTAGCATAATCAAGCCGCGAAGAAAATCCAGCCTTAGATCTCGACCGACATGGTTATGCAAATAAGCAAACCTAGATGACAACGGCGTGCTTGGAATCACGGTTAAACAAGTCTTCATAGATATTTTCTTAGTACTATTTTATTTTCTTTGCTTGTTTAACAGAAAAATTCGGCGCGATATTAATCAAAAGCATAAGCAAAGAAGCTGCATAAGGTGTTGATTGAACGAGCAAAACTGCGACCCATAATTGTCCAGTAACATTATCGAAATGCTCTAGCGACACCATATAACCGGCTGCATACCAGAGTAAAATCAATAAACACAACTCCTCTTTAATAGTGACCAAGCCAGCTAAAAAAGGTCTGGATTTTTCAAATTTAGGGGTACGCATAAAAGGACGGCCTGACGTAAATAATCCCTGCCAAATTCCTTTCGCTACGGTATGGGTCAACGCAAGGCCGGCAAGCGCTGCGCCTAATGTTTGCAGTGTTGAGCAGCCTACACGCGCATGATAAAGCCAGATAGTTCGAAAGACTTTAAAGCCAAATAAACCAATGGTCGGTAATATAAAGGCATTTACTGGAAGTTCGCTGCGTACAGGATCCAACATTATGTTTATGGTCAACAACAAACTGGCAAAAGTAAATAACAACGCTAAAGCATCAGAAAACCAGGGCAACCATCCGGCAAGAAAATAATATCGCTGTGCGGGAGTTAAACATGACTGCTTGCTCATTAACAAGGCACGCCAATGACGTTTGAGTATTTGCATTGCACCATAAACCCAACGATGACGCTGAATCATATAACCAGACAGGGTATCCGGCGTCACCCCGCGACCCAATGAATCTTTGACATAAACAGAATCATAACCGGCGCGATATAAACGCAATCCGAGTTCACTATCTTCACAGATACACCATTCACCCCAGTTACCAACCGACTCTAAAGCCGATTTGCGCACTAACGTCATAGTGCCATGCTGGATAATCGCATTAGACTCGTTACGTTGCACCATACCAATCTGAAAAAATCCCGCATATTCCCAGTGACACAAGGCTTTAAAGCTGTTTTCTCGCCAATCGCGGTAATCTTGAGGTGCTTGTACAAAGCCCACGTCTTGTTTGGAAAAATAAGGCACCAAACCTTTTAGCCAGTTAGGATCGACAATATAATCACTATCAATCACAGCGATAATTTCCGCATCTTTCGCTGTTTGTGTCAGCGCATAATTTATAGCTCCGGCTTTATAGCCTGGCCAATTTTCCAGATGAAAAAAATGAAAAACCGACCCGAGTCGTGCGCATTCAGCCTCTACCGGCTGCCATACACCAGGATCTTTGGTATTATTATCGATAATTAATACCTCTAAATTTGGATAATCCAGCTCCGCCAATGCGGCTAAAGTCTGTTTGACCATCTCAGGCGGTTCGTTATAAATAGGTACATGCAATGAAACTTTTGGGTAAACAAAATCACTGGGCGCTGATAATGGCTTAAAGCTGCGTTGCCCCGCTGAGTTCCAGAGCACCTCGGAAATTTCTAGCGTCTCCACCAGTAAAACAAGAATCGCCATCGCCTGCATGAGCAGCAATATAATCCAAAGTGCCAGGCTCAGTGTCGTTTGATATTGGCTTACACCAATGGATGTTGACCATGCTATTGTTGAGGCAGAAAGATTGGCAATAATACCAAAAAAAATCTTTCCAGATAGCTTCATGTTGACCCGGGTAAACAAAAACAGAGTCATGAGCAGCATACTTAGAATAGCCGCTATTAATGCCCAGTCTTGCCAGTCAGGCATATTAAACACATCGCCTTGCATTTGAAATTTAGCTTCCCTATCTGCAGTAAACATACCCCAGTAAGCGCCTGACGAGCCCTCTATGTCTTGCTTCCATGGCTGATCAAACGCTTCTACTACATAGTAAGTTAAATCTTGTTGTTTTGCACGATTCAAGAAATCACGGAGAAATTTAACCTGATTGACTTTACTAGCCGTTGCACTGCGTATTGGCTGGCCATCTGAAGGCCAGCCAACTTCCGTTAAGACAATAGGTTTATTAGGAAAAGCATCACGCAGGGCTTGATAACGATCGAATACATAGGCAACTGCCTCTTCAGCTGGAATGCCTTCCCAGTAAGGCAGAATATGGGCTGCAATAAAATCGACTTCATTGGCTAGTTCGGGGTGAGCTAACCATATATCCCAGGTTTCTGATGTACTAACCGGACGCCATGTACGTTTACGAACCTGCTTAATATAAGCAATGAGTTCATCGACGGTTACTTCTTTGCGCAGAAGAGACTCATTGCCGACCAGCGTACGCACAATATTATCAGCATGCTTATTACGACTAATGCTGATTAAAGCATCTATTTCTTTTTGACTTTCTACAGGATTGCTGCTGATCCAAGCGCCGACGGTGACATTTAGCTTATGCTGTGCCGCAAGTTCAGGAACGCGTTCAAGGCCGTTCTGAACACTATAGGTGCGCACGGCATGGACGCGTCCAACCAGTAAAGACAGGTCGTCATTGATTTCCGCTTCACTTGGATAAATACCTTTTGTGGGATTATGATCCGCACGCATGGGGTTAAAGGATACGCCCATCATTGGCCCCACCCATGACTGCACTTTATCAGGACGGTTTATGTAAGCCCAGAAAAAGAAATTGGCCGTCACAAGGAGAGCGAGCGTTATAAGCGAAAAGCTGGTCTTTTTTATCAATGTTATACCTATAACTTAAATCTATTAATAGTAATTAAGGCAGCAGCAAAACATTAATAATCTCTCAACAATTGCCAGCAAATGCAACATTTGTGTAATTGCCTGCAGAAAGCAGCTGTTATAGATGCCTTCTGTATTACAAGTTTAAATTTCGTTTTGTACGTTGCTACCGGTTAAAACCTATATCAATGAATATGCACTTCACGGGACTCGACAGTATCGCTTTTGCGTAGAGCGTATTCATCCTGATCAACAAACCTGGGTGTTCCATCAACGGTAAACGGAACAAGTGTTCCTTCATCTATAATACTGTATTTACTTATGCTTGAATTCTTGCGCGATATCAAGGTAACAGTGCGCGTTTTATCATCCCAAGTATATTTAGCTTTATCGTAATACTCTCTGGAGGAGGCTTTTACATACTGAGTCACCCGCAGGTAATTATTTTTATTTTTTAACGACAGCGTCATTTTACTACCAGCACAGTCTTTGCATAGGAGGTAACCATAATAAACTCCCTGAAATTTTTGACTCTCGTCAACGGGTGTCAGATATTCTGAATGATTCACATACCAAGTCATTTCGCGGGCTTTTTGCAAAGCTTCCATAGCTTGCTTGTCAGAATTAACCATCGCCGGACTTATAACCTATCTTCTTATAATCAGCAACAAACCCGCTAGTAAAGCCAGAACCGGCATTACCAGGTGACTCGACGGAAAAGTAAACTTAAACAGTACTATAGCAGCCCCTATAATCAACCATATTCCAAGTAGTAGTATACCTACACTTTCCAGTTTTTCTTTAAGCTCATGGGTTGATAAGAATACACCGGCTGCGAAAGCTATGCAGGCAAGTACAATCTTGTCATAAGAAAAATGGACATTTAACAGCTCCAGTATACTGCGTGTAATTAGCCAGGTTCCCAGCAATAATAAACCGTAATATTTCACAAATTAATCCTGATTACATCAAAACAATTATCTAAAATTCTTTAACCATCATACGGCCAAGGTGCATTAAGCACTATCAAGCATTGCTTTAGCATTTCCATAAAACTCTTTGTTATCCGGGTAACGCCCCAGCATAGAATTCAGTTCAATTTAATTACAAGCCTTCCCACGGCGCAAACAATCCCTCAACATTTACGCCAAATAGATCCATAACACGCCCTACCCCTTCATCAATCATCGCTGCTATCGAATTGGATTTATTATAAAACGCTGGCATCGGTGGAAAAATTATCCCGCCCATCTCAGTTACGCTTGCCATATTACGAATATGCGCCAGATTTAACGGAGTTTCTCGCGGCATGATTACCACACGACGACGCTCTTTTAAAGCCACATCTGCGGATCGCGAGATTAGATTATCCCCAAAACCATGCGCAATCGCCGCTAAAGTTTTCATCGAACAGGGCGCAACAATCACGCCTTCTGTTTTAAAAGAACCACTCGCAATAGACGCTGCAATATCATCAACACCATGCGTGATATCCGCTAAGGCATATAGCTCTTTACGCGGCATATCCAGTTCATATTTTAAATTTACCAAACCCGCATTTGAAATAACCAGGTGCGACTCCCAGTTATCCTGTTGCTGCAACACTTGCAACATTCTAACACCATAAATTGCACCAGTTGCCCCCGTCATGGCAATGACCAGGCGTTTTTTTTGTTCACTCATAATCCTAGAAACCGCAGTAGAGAACGGATTTTGTGGAAAACCTGAGTGCGAAAGACAAGGCATAGCTCGCAGGCAATGGCCGTAGCCCTTGGCAAGAGCTGTAACGCAGTATTTCGTGCTCAGATTTATTCACAAAACCGTGAAGTGGAGTATCCGCACCAAACAGGTGACAAGTATTAACGATCATTATATTCAATATTCTGATGCTTATAGTGTTTTAAAACGGTCAACAGCGATTTTTAGGATAATGCTACTCTCGCGGCCATTTGATCACCTGCATCGACAAGTGCATCAATCATTTCATCACCTTGTGCAATATGCCCCGCATGTTCCAGTATTATGTATTCAGCTTTCGGCAACGCCCTGGATAAGCTTAACCCGGCGGCCATTGGGCAAACAAAATCATACCGCCCATGAACGATAATGCAGGGGATATTTTGTAAGCAGGCGCAATTTTCTAGTATTTGATTTTCTGTAATGAAATAATGATTCCGGGCATAATTCAATTCCATTTTGACTTGAGCTACCATTTTTTGCGTCACATGTTCAGGCTGATCAATTTTTTGATAAGCTTCGCCTACTGCAACCTTGCTACTCCATTGTATCCACGCCTGAGTGACGCGCCGCACAGCGAGTTCATCATCGGACCATAAAGTGGTGTATAACAAATCAATATTATGCTCAGGCATGCTGTCTAACAAGCACTGATATTGCTCAGGATAAATCCGGCTGGCACCATCTCTAACAAACCAATCCAGATCTTGTTGCCGCGCCAGAAATACACCACGAATAATCATTGCTGAAACATATTCAGTATATTGCTGTGCATATAGCAAGGCTAAAGCACTCCCCCAGGATCCGCTAAATAATAACCATTGTTTAATATTTAACTGTTGACGAATACGCTCCATATCCGCGATTAAATCCTGTGTAGTATTATTCTCTAGCTCACCAAAAGGCAAGGATAACCCACAGCCACGCTGGTCAAATAAAATAATATGGTACACTTCGGGATCAAAAAAACAGCGTTGTCCTGGTCCTGTACCTGAACAGGGACCGCCATGTAAAAAGACCACTGGAATTCCATCCGGATTACCGGATTGCTCCACATAAATCCTATGCAGGCCTCCTGTTTCAAGAAAAAAAGTATTAAACGGTTCAATTTCCGGGTAAAGCGACTTCATATTGACTTTTTATTTTTGTTATTAATAGAACTCATTGATTTCCGTAAGGTGAGGCTTCAGCGTTTTTTTGATACAACCGTAAACTATTAGCGGGTTTGCAGTCTTACCCTACAAGTACAGAAATATTCCATCTTAATTTGGCCGTTGATAAATTGTGACTAAAGTCGCCCCCAATAATAAAACTAAAACTCCACACCCTGTGCGGCCTTAATTCCTTGTGCATAGGCATGTTTAATCTTGGTCATTTCAGTTACCGTATTCGCCACCTCTATCACCTCAGGAGCTGCATTACGCCCAGTTAGTACCAAATGCATCCAGGGTGGCTTTTCATTAGCGATAAAATCAGCAATTTCCTGCCCTGAAATCCAGTGATAGCCACAGCAATAATTAATTTCATCTAATAAAACAAAATCATATTCTTCAGATAACATTTTTTGCTTACTAAACTCCCAGATTTCTCGACTGGTTTTAATATCCTGTTCCGGATTTTTTGTATCCCAGGTAAAACCGTCACCCAGCACATGCCATTCGATATTATCAAAGCGTTCTGACGCTTTTTGTTCGCCTGTCTGCCATTTGCCTTTAATATACTGAATCACACAAACTTTCATGCCCCAGCCAGCAGCTCGGAATACCATGCCGAGAGCACTTGAAGATTTCCCTTTACCCTCTCCGGTATTGACTAAAACGATACCTTGCCGACGCTCTCTCTCTTTCATTGACTACCACCCAACCACTTTGTTATAATTTCAGGTTCACTGGCAAAATACCAGTGCACGTAAGATGCGCGTAAATTCTTATAGCGTATGCCTTTATCTCCCCGCTCAACCTGAAAACAAGGCTCTAAAGATTGCTCTACTTCGCGTATTGAATGATGAAATTCATGTCCTTTTACTCCCGACGCTTCTTCTCGATAGCCTAAAGAAGCCAGTTTCGTTTGCATTTTTGAGCGAAAAGGTAAAATATTCGCCATCGGCCACGAACGATCATCAAGATCAATTAAAGACTCACCCAATAACATTGCACCGCCACATTCGGCTAATACAGGCTTGCCTGTCTCGATAAAATTACGCAAGGAAAGCCAGGTATTTGATATAGACAACACTTGCGCAAATAATTCTGGATACCCCCCTGGCAACCATAGTGTATCAGCACACTCAGGAATCGCATCACCTGCAAGCGGCGAGAAAAATAAAATCTCCGCGCCCTGCTCCCTTAAAAAATCAAGATTAGCTGGATAAATAAAACAACAAGCCGCATCTTTAGCCACAGCAATTTTCTTATTTTTTAACAGACCTTGCTGCTCCTTTACAGGTATAGGCTGCGCAAATAAAGTTTCAGTCAATAAATCTACGAAATTATCAACTTCAATATTAAGAAAAGGCAAAAAATCCGGTAGCTGAACTTCTGACGGCTGCACTAATCCCAAATGCCGCTCAGGTAACACCGGTGCGTTTTTTTCCATCCAGGCCACTAAGGGAGGCTGCTGATAATCATATAAAGCCTCGCTTAATAAGCCAGCATGATGCTTACTGCCAACACGATTAGCTATAATCCCGACAATAGTTACCCCCATCTTTTGTGCATATGCAACATAACCACTGACCATAGCCACAATTGACCCGCTCATACCTTTGGCATCTACCACCAGCAAAACCGGCACCTGTAATGCTTGCGCCAGTTCTGCACTAGAGCCACTGCCACCAACGCCAGAGCGTCCATCAAACAAGCCCATCACGCCTTCTATCAACCCACAGTCAGCAACGGCAGCGTGCCTGGCAATTAGCTGTGCAGAGCGTTGTATACCAATCATACGGGTATCAACATTATAGGACCGCCTGCCTGTCACCACCTGATGCCACAAAGGATCTAAAAAGTCAGGCCCTGATTTAAAGGAAACAACACTGTGCTGCCGAGCTTTTAAATACTGTAATAATGCCAGCATCAGGGTGGTTTTCCCACAACCAGAATGCGTACCCGCCAGTAGTCCCAGTTTCATATAACCCTATCTACTCATCAACCTGGTAAAAAACACATTATACGCTATAGATCATACCCTCGAAGTATAAACACTCCGGGTTTTTCAAGCCTGCTTTGCGCAACCATGCCAATAACGGATGAAGCCTGTAAAGTCTTTGATAACTGTATCGAACGATTCAGCGCAAAATACCCTAAAGCCATCAGTTGCTTATGCATATTCTGTTACACAAATGGTTTTTAAATTTATAACAGTTAACAGAATTAGAAAACCTTACGGCTACTAACTTTAGTTCATCTATTTTTGGTTTACTAATTCGCGGGGGCTAATGCAACGCTTTTTCCGCCTTTTCTTTTCGCCGTTTTCTAATTGGGTTCTCCTTCAGTGAGGTAAAAAGGTTATACAAAAAATCATCTACATAACAAAATAATCGGGTTAAACTTAACATTGGGCGGTCTTAGAAAAAATAAATTCATAGTCGTTTCTATTTTTCAGCTTTTTAGAAGACTGCCCACCTTGTCTTACCCCGAACTCAGGCTATTTAAAATACCCCATGACACTCACTATGAATTTTGCATCCGATAATTGGGCCGGTGCGCACCCTGCCATTGCACAACGTTTACTGGAAGTCGCCGCAGGATTTTCAGCGCCTTATGGCGCTGGGACTCTTGATCAAAAGATCGAACAAAAGTTTAACGAGTTATTTGAACGTGAAGTTGCGGTTTTTTTTGTCAGTACCGGCACAGCGGCTAATTCGCTGGCGCTGGCTGCTGTCAACCGTCCGGGTGGAGTTTCCTTTTGTCACCGCGAAGCACACATGTTGGAAGACGAATGTGGCGCACCAGAATTTTTCACGCATGGTGCTCGCCTGGCACCGGTGGATGGAGGAAACGGTAAAATCGATCCACACAACCTCAAAGCCGAAATCGAACGTTTTCCACCTAACTTTGTGCATGCGGGGCAACCGATGGCGATTTCCATCACCCAGGCTACCGAAATTGGCACGCTTTATCAGCCTGATGAAATTGCCGGTATTGCGGAGGTTGCCCAAGCTTACGGCTTACCCTTGCATATGGATGGCGCGCGGTTTGCTAATGCGCTGGTTGCACTGGAACTAACGCCTGCGCAAATGACCTGGAAACGGGGGGTGGATATCGTTTCTTTCGGTGCAACCAAAAACGGTTGCTGGTGTGCCGAAGCACTGGTATTCATGCATCCGGAATTAGCCAAAGATTTACCGTATATCCGTAAACGCGCTGCACAACTGCATTCTAAAAGCCGCTTCATCGCTGCTCAATTTGATGCTTATTTATACGATGATCTTTGGTTAGATATAGCGCGTTATGCCAATGCTATGGCTGAGCGTTTGCAAAAGGGTATCGCTAACTCTACACATGCACGATTAGCGTGGCACGCAGAAGCCAATGAAGTATTTGTTATTTTGGATAAAGCGCACGCGGATCACCTCCAGGAAAAAGGTGCCGTTTTTTATCAGTGGAATCCGCCACGCGCAAAACCAGGCCTGTTAAGCCAAAACGAAGTGTTGGTGCGCCTGGTATCCTGCTTTGCGACGGAGGCTGATCAAGTAGATCGATTTCTTGAGCTGTTAAGGTGATGGACGATTACCGCCAAGGAAACCTAGGTTCAGGTCCCGAATTGCGAATTTATTGGCAAATAAGCTACAAAAGAGATTCGTCAGGAATGCTCAGGATCGACGTTATTAGGCATAGTATGTCCCTATTCATTTAATTTACGCACTCGGTCATGTGAGATCCGCCACATGCTTCAAAGCCTATCAAACAAGCTGGTTATTTGGCTATAAAGTCATTTCGTTGCTTTCAAGTGAGTTCTTTATTGAGCATGAAATAATCTTTATCTTCAACACCGTGTATATAAAAACCTTGTTTAGCCAAGCCAATTCACAATACTGCTAGTATTGTATTTTTAATATTTGCAGTATGCTTTAAGAATTGTTCCATTTATATTTTGCTGTCATTTAGTAACTATCATCCTGGCCCCTTTGAGGCCGTTTGGAAAGTGAGGCGGACCATGCAGTTAGGTCTTTAATGTATGAGTGTGTATACTTCGCGCGGCCACATATGCGGTTTTCTAGCGACCGAGTTTAACCGATAGCCGCGTTGCTGAAACAGTTTTGTAGCTTGCTATGCGCTTGTTTCAGCGCCTTACTCTCGACTAAAATCAGCGCTCTATACAACCGCACCCATGACTGCGCGAAGTTTATTAGTGCCAGATTGCTAATAACTAATTTCAACTAAAATGAATTGTATAAAAAACAATATACCCGTCCTTTTTTATGGAGAACACTTAACTGTTTAGACTAAAACCTTTTATCGTATTACTTGCCATACTGTCAGTGCGACTTGTTTTAAATAGTTGCGCCAGACCCGAAGGCCGCACTAATGCCGATAAAATCAGTAATATTCATAAAATGAGATCTACAGACTTAGCCGAACTATATAAATTAGCACCGGGTGCAAAAGCACATATTGCCAGTAGCTATGGCTATGCCGTTTTTAATAACATGGGCATCAATGTATTTCTGGTATCAACAGGTCAGGGTTACGGTGTGGCGCGCAATAATAAAACAGGCAAAGACACCTATATGAAAATGTTTTCTGCGGGTGTCGGCGTAGGATTGGGTGTTAAAGATTTTCGCGGTATATTTGTCTTTGCCAACAAAACGGTTTTTGATCGTTTTGTTGATATTGGCTGGAACGTACAAGGTCAGGCGGACGCAGCAGCAAAACTTGACAACAAAGGCGCTGCCGTTTCAGTCGCAATAGAAGTTGCACCTGGTATCTTCTTATATCAATTCACAAAAAGCGGCTTAGCTGCACAAGCGACCATTCAGGGTACAAAATTCTGGAAGGATAAAGAGTTAAATTAATATTTATCTAGTTAGGCGCCGTGCGGCTTTAAATGATCCGGAAAAAAAATGACCGCCTGCGCAAATTGACATGATGGGTGCTATTAAATATTTGATTGACCGGAAATTACGTAAACGTATTATTTTCCTGGATAAAAGGGTGTACTTTTTGGGTGTCGCGTTGGTTACAACTGACGTAACCAATGTTGCTCACACAAGAACTATTTATTTAACCAAAAGTCTATGTTAAAAATATTACAGTTTGTCTTCATTGCGACTGTGATAACCGGCGCTACGGCGTGGGGTGTTTGTGCGCTTTATTTTGGCGATTCGCATACCGGGATGCTGCAAATTTTCCTGGCTGCTGGCTTTGCTCTGTCTGGCCTGGTCACTCTTGTTGGGCTATACTTTCCGGCCTTGCGCTATCGAGTGTTAGCTATACACGGCGTGTTGTTTATTGCAGTATTAAGCAATTGGTTAACTACAGCACCTAGGAATGACCGGCCGTGGCAAAAAGATGTTGCTACGCTGGCGTATGCAACTTTTGATGATGATCGGGTGACAGTGCACAATATTCGTAACTTTTCTTATCGCAGTGAGTTTGACTATCAGCCGGCCTATTATCAGCAAAGTTATGATTTGAAAAAGCTGGAAGGGGTGGATTTGTTCGTTATCTACTGGATGGGACCGGCGATTGCACACACCATTATGAGCTTTCGGTTCAGTGACGGGAAGCATTTGGCCTTTTCCATTGAGGCGCGCAAGGAACAAAATGAAGCATACTCAACAATTAAAGGCTTTTTCCGCCAATACGAACTAATTTATATTGTCGCTGATGAGCGTGATGTTATTGGTTTGCGTACCACCTATCGACACGATCCACCGGAACAGGTTTATCTCTATCAGTTGCAAGGTAGCAAGGCTGAAGCGTTGCGCTTGTTAATGGCGTATTTGCATGAAATTAATAGCCTCAGTGAGCATCCTGTTTTTTATAATACAATGACTAATAATTGCACCACCGGTATCTGGATGCTTTCGCTTATCAATTCGGAGCCCCTGCCTTTTTCCTGGAAAATTTTATTAAGCGGCTATGTGCCACAGTATCTTTATGAATCGGGGAAATTAGATCAGCACATCAGCTTTACTGAGTTACAACAGCGGGCACACATCAATACGCGCGTTAATAACGCAGACAGTACCGTAGACTTTTCTCAAAGAATACGTAAACCCCTGTAAGCTATTTATCTTTAATGGCATGGAATTATACTGCCGAAAAAACTCAGTTTTAATGTTCTCAATTTAACACAATTGTTTTTTGTCACCCTGCTCCTGCCTCAGATCGCCAGATGTACCAGTTTTGATAAGGGTGTAGTCAAACTACTATTGGAGAAAAGCGCAGAATAAGATACCCGCGTGTGCCAGATACGCGGTAAGGCATTCGATGGATTGCAAACTTCGCTGTTGAATAAGAAAAACCATGACAGCCAAATTAATTCAACAGCATTGAGAGTATTAATATTAGTAAACTTTAGCCTGTAACAATAAAGCCTTCAGGTTCATTAATCACAGGATTGGACAAGCTGCCAATATGTTCAATTTCAATTTTTACCACTTGCCCGGCCCTCATATAGCCTCTCGGTTGCATTTTTACGCCTACGCCACTCGGCGTACCTGTGGCTATTACATCGCCTGGCTCTAAGGTCATTGCCTGGCTTAAATAGGCGATCATTTGATAAATATTGAAAATCATATGACCGGTATTGGAAGACTGGCGTAACTCATCATCCACCCAGGTTTTTAAGCTTAAATTATGCGGGTCATTAATTTCATCTTGGGTTACTATCCATGGTCCCATGGGTCCATGTGTATCAAAGGATTTTCCTATCATCCAGGTGGGTGTACGAAACTGCCAGTCACGTACAGTAACATCATTAACGATAGTGTAACCTGCAATGACTTCATGAGCTTTTTCTACGGGTACATGCCTGCAACGCTGTCCAATAACAAAAGCAAGTTCAACTTCATAATCCAGTTTTTCTGAGACTTTAGGCAGATGTATCGCATCGCCATCAGCTATGATACAGCTACTTTGCTTGGTAAAAAACGTTGGATACTCCGGCTGTTCCAGAGCCGTTTCGGCAATATGATCAGCATAATTAAGACCGATGCCTAAAAATTTCCCGGGCCTGGGAACAGGCGCGAGTAATTTAACTTCGTCTAATGGAATACGCGCTTGCCGGCTATCAATTAATTCCTGCAAAGCTTCTAAGGCAAACGGACCTGTTTCTAAAAATTCCAGCATACTTTGCGGTATATTATTTTGCGCCAAACCATCTACAACGACGTCATCAACAACCGCGCCTACTCGACTAATACCCTGGTGTTTAAATGTTACTAATTTCATTGTTTATCCTATAAACCTGGAAAAAACTGTTGAGCGCTTGCATTCTCGTTTCCGTAGCAAGTATCGAAACAAGACAGGCAGACCTTTCTTGTTTTTCGCGCATTGCGCAGTTCAATCACTTTTTTATGAGCGGACTAAAGTTCGCTCTACTGACAACTTATCCTTTATTTTTATTGACCCGAAATGCTGATGCACTGGATTTTAATTGTTCCAGTGTTACTTTTTCGGTTTGTTTTGCATAACGAATTTTTATATACAGCTGAGTAATATGCGCAAAGCTATCGGCAATATCTGGTAGTTGAGCGCTCACTCGATGAGCAAAATCATTTGCTCCTTCATTAGCCTGTTTTATCAAACCGGTTTTTGCTAATTTTCGACAGGCTTTGGCGTAATAAATCTGCGCTTTATCTAATACGGGCGTTTGTTTACGCAACACATATATCGCTAAAAATATCGTGACTACGGCAACCAGCCCCAACAGCCAAAAAAGCATGGACCTTAAGGTATCTATGCCAAGTCCAGATAAAAAACTGAATTGCTGGCGGCGATCATAATTAATAATCCAGCGATGCCAGTTATAATCAACACTACTCCATAAGTTATGCGCCTGCCTTAATAAAGAAAGCGTTTGACTATCAAGCTGTATCGGTGCAAAGCTGACTGCGTTATTCGCTATCTGCTGTTCAATATTGACATCCTGCTCTATCCGTTCAGGCGCAATAGCTGTCGTTGGATCATATCTTACCCAGCCTTTATCTTTTATCCATACTTCCGACCAGGCATGGGCATTCGCTTGCCTGACTTCAATAAAATCACCGGTGGCATTAAATGTTCCACCTTGATAACCACTGACAATCCGCGCAGGAATTCCGGCAACACGCATTAAATAGACAAAAGCTGACGCATAATGACCACAAAAACCCGCTCGAGTATCAAATAAAAAAGTTTCTATGGGCTTTTCATTCATCAAGGGAGGCATTAAGGTGTAATAAAATTCATTATTACGAAAATAGGCAAATATATTTTTAATAAATATTTCAGGTGGGGCATTAAACCCGTCTAACTGAGTAACTAGCTTGTCCACCCTGTCTTCAACCTGGTTTGGCAGTTGTAAATTATCCCGCAATTCTGTTTTGGTAATATAACCCGTATTATATTGAGCATAAGAGGTGATCTTGTACTCAGCTCTTTTTCCTGGTGACTCAGAGCTAAGTAGCTGGTGATTACCATTTTCATGTAACGGCCATTCATAAGTAGCGGGCATATCCAAGCCATATACCCAGTTTTTAGTTTGTGGCTCCATTAATAACAGGTACTGATAGGGCTTGCCAGCAAAACTAACTTTATCCAGATAACGTTTAAAATAAATATTTTTAGTTTGCGTCCACTTTTTGCCATCGGTATAAGAAAACACCGGCCCTCGCCAATAGCGCTCTGCATTCGGCGGCAAATCTCCAGTAAATTTTGCTCGAAACACCAGCTCACCCGATAAGCCTAACTGACTAATAGAGCCGGGTTCTAAAGTATCACTAAGTCCCGATTTCGCTTGATTTTCATTCTGCAAGAATGACCATCTAGGTGCTTCTAGCCGGGGAAAAAAAACAAACACAATAATCATCAATGGCAGAGCCTGAAATAAAATCTTCCCTGCAGTTTTTAATGATGCCAGATTACTCTGACTAGCACTATTTATGAAAATCAGTGTAAGCAATAGACTCACACAGACTAAAAAGATATAAACCGCCATCAATATATTTTGTAAATACAGAAACTGCGTTGCTGCAACAATAAATGCAAGATAGATAATTAAATAGATATCCCGCTGAGTTTTAATTTCTAGCAATTTCAAAGCCAGGGCAACGATAAAAACTGCGGTTCCTGCATCGCGACCGAAGACACCTTGATGCATTATTACCAGTAAACTTACACCACTGAGTAATAATAAAAAAACCAGCAACTGATTTGGTAAATAGGCAGGATGCCATACACCAATAAAACGCCAGATTAATAAAACCGAGAAAAATACAAAAATAGGCAGCGGTACATGCAGAGCATGCGGAAGTGTTATTAATCCAATAGATATAAGCAAAAAAACAATGCTGCGCTGATTAATTGTCTGTTGCATAAACTATTATTCATCCTTTAATTGTTTTATACGATAATGGCCTTGATTAGCTATCCCTAATTGTTCTGCCAAATAGGGCAAAGCTTTTTGCATTTCTGTCTTTAATGTCCAGGGAGGATTTACTACAATCATACCACTAGCTGTCATGCCCAGTTCCTGACTATCAGCTAACTGACTCAGCTCAAAAAGTTGTACATTTTGCAAACTACTGGATAGTATTTTTTGCTCTAGTTCATTGATGCGTTGCCGCTCTACAACCGGGTACCAAAGCGCATAAATTCCTGTGGCAAAGCGTTTATATAACTGCACCAGTGTCTCTATAACCTGATTATAATCAGTCTTCATTTCATAGGAGGGATCAATAAGTACCAGGCCACGGCGTTGCGGAGGGGGCATAATAGAGATGCAACGCTTAAACCCGTCTTCATGTGCTATCTGCACACGCTTATCTTTATTGACCGATTGGCGCAGTAGCCCGATCTCGGTATTGTGCAATTCATATAAAAACAAGCGATCCTGACTGCGCATTAAATGTCTGGCGATCATCGGGGAACCAGGGTAACGGGTTAACTCATCCTGAACATTAAAGGCTTTAATCACATTTATATAGTTAAAAATGGCTGGAGGAACATGATCTGCCTGTCCCGCTTTTTGCCATAGCACACCTATGCCCTGCAGATATTCATGCGTTTTCTCTGCCTGCTCACTCACTAAAGAGTAATTTCCTGCACCGGCATGAGTGTCGACATAACAAAACGGTTTTTGTTTCTTGTTTAAATGCTCAAGGATATGGATTAACACGCTGTGTTTTAACACATCGGCAAAATTGCCTGCATGATAGGAATGACGATAACTAAGCATAAATATTTTATTAAAGATTGAGGATAGTTAACTTATTAGCTGTCTATTGGGTAATCTAAGTGTAGCAAGCAGAGGCGTTTAACTTGCTGAAGTCCGCTCTACGCTAGTGCTAATGCTGTTAAACATTGAGTAGAGTGCTCATTACCACGGTTTGGTTCTATTATAAGTCCCATTAACTTAAACCCATACTCCACCCCTGCTTTGTCTGCTTCTAACACCCAGCGGCACACCTGACTTAAACGCTCTTCCTGGTCGGACCCTTGCGTTTGCTCATAATCTAACCAGATTTCTGAACGCTGTACACCGCTATATTGTCGGGTAAATAAGCCCTGCCCCTTGGCGTAGGCGCGCCAATGAATATGTCGAATACTATCGCCCACCTGATAGCGTCGTAGCCCATAAAAATCTTCCTGGCCTTTTTCAGTATTGCCTTGCATACCCTGACTACTATTATTTTCAGGCAAGGGGTAATCTTGCATACTTGGGCATGGATAAACTAATGTTTTAATTTCTATATTTAAGCGATGCCAGGCGCGAAATAAGCCAAAAGGATAGCAACTAGATATTATAGGCTGGCTAAGCACAAACCAGCCACGCTGGTTTACTTTCTGAGGCAGGCTAATGCGCATATTTTGTTGTGCGTTGATATCACAAAGCTGCATATCTTGCTGCGCTAAGCCAAGTTGTATACTATAACGCTTAGCATTACCTGGATTATCAATTATCAGGCTGTTTGTAGCAAACTCACCGGCAAAGATGTCAGGGCACTGCGTTTTTTTTATAAGCAGGCCTTCCAGTGAATTGACAGTATGTAAAATAGTGATAAAAAACACACTAGCAAGTAAAAAACACAACAAATACACCAGATTATTATTGTAAATAAATGCGATTAACAATAATAAAGTAATCAACATCACAAAGCCAAGTCCGCGCTTTGTAGGTAATATATAAATTCGCCTATAACTTAAGCGTATAGATTCTGAAGGTGGTCTGGATTTCATAGCTAAAAAGACTGTTCCTACATGAGAGAGTAGACACCTCCCTAAGGGATAGCAACATTCGCTAACAAAGGGGCAACAATGTTCACTGAATTTCTGTGTCCAGCGCGTAATCTATGTCCTGCAACAGGTGCCAGAACCATTTGCACATCTTCTGGTATCACTTCTTCTCGTTGCTGCATATAGGCCCATGTTTTTGCTGCATTTAGTAAAGCCAAACCAGCCCGGGGCGATAAGCCAGTATGGTACTCTTCTGACTCGCGGGTGAATTTTATCAAAGCTTGTATATAGTCCAGTAAAGCAGGTGAAACGTATATCTCTTGTACTGCTTGCTGCATGTACAATAATTTTTCAGCAGGTAATTGTACATCTAGTGTTTGAATTAATTTATAGCGATTTTGTCCGGTCAATAATTCTCGTTCAGCATCGTGATTGGGGTAGCCTAATTCTATACGCATTAAAAAACGATCTAATTGTGATTCTGGCAGAGGAAATGTGCCCAACTGATAGCTAGGATTTTGAGTTGCAATGACAAAAAATGGCTGCGGCAAGCGATACGTTTGCCCTTCTACTGTAACTTGCCGCTCCTCCATCGCTTCCAATAAAGCACTTTGAGCTTTAGGCGTAGCACGATTAATTTCGTCGGCTAAAACCATTTGCTTAAAAATTGCGCCTTTATGAAATGTAAATTGATGCAGCTCGGGATTATAAATAGTTGCGCCGATAATATCCGCGGGTAACAGGTCACTGGTAAACTGGATACGCTGATACTCCAGGCCCATCAGCTTTGCCAGAGTATGAGCGAGAGTGGTTTTTCCGACCCCGGGTATATCTTCAATCAGTAAATGACCACCGGTTAATAAACAACAGAGCGAAAGCCGAATTTGCTGTTCTTTACCCAGTATAATATTACTTGCTGACTGTATAACTCGACTGAGCGTCTGGTGCATAAAATATCCTTATTTTTTTAATCTTGTAATTATTTTTTTACTACAGAAAAGTGAGTTTAATTGTGTCCTGTTCAATCACTATCATTAGTGCAGATTGAAAGAAGCCAGCATAGGATGCGCTTTGCACCTCAAAGCGCATCCTATGCTTGGCTTAACTTAAGTGTACTAGCTCAAACTTAGCCTTACAACTTTAAAATTTAATCGAAATCACATCGTACACCGAAAGGCAGCTTACGACCTAGAATGTGTGAAAACTCAAATTGAAGCGAATATATCCCTTAGAGGTCCACTTTTCTGGGTTTTGAAGCCGCCAACCTTATGAATATTCTATTTTGACAGGCTAGCCAATCAAAAATAAAAAATCGCTACCAAACTCTAATAAAGCCCAAATTCGATATGGAAAAGCTATATCTAGCGGCTAAAGAAGGCTTTTATGCCTTCAGAGCTTCTGCGAGATTCGCTGTACTTATGATATTCATCACCCGCTTCAGATTATAGGCCAATGCCTGCAATCTCATTTCCGCACTGACTCGTTCCAGTGTTCTCATCTAAAAATGTGTGTAACCCATCCAGAGTTTTAGTGTTCCAAAAGGATGCTCAACCGTTTCTCGTCTTGCCTTCATCATCCCTGGGGCCTGGTTCAGACGATTTTCTAAATCATCTAACACAGCCTCATGTTCCCAGCGACTGATACGCCTCTGTACACCCGCGGTGCATCGCGGCTTCATTTTGCAGTTAACACAGGCAGAAGCTCAATAGCGTCGTATGGATTTACCTTTTTCCTGACTAATATAACGGAAAATTGCACGCTCTCCAGCAAGACATTCGTATTCATCATCTTCAGGCTTATAGATGAAGTCACGTTTACCGAATAAGCCTTTTGCCTGGTTATTGGAGGTTTCTGATTTAGGGAGATAGACTTCTATATTAGCTTCTCCGCAGGACTTAATTTCCTCCACGAGCTAACACCAAAATTACCCGTTTTTATCGGGTGGATTTTTAAGTTATGCTGCATTGCTATATCTCAAACT
>CAYWLM010000048.1:0-20527 GCA_964459125.1 uncultured Methylomonas sp.
TATTAAAATTGACATTTTAGTGACTTTTGAGCGAAAAACGACTGAACATGGGTTAAATTGTCTTCCAGGTGCTTTCTTGACGTAATATCAATACACGAACCAATAAAGCCCATAAACTTTCCACTATTATTGTAATAGGGGCATTGGTATACATAAACCACCTAAAAGCGTAAGTATTGCTTTGCTGATTTTGCAGATAAAAACAAAGGCGGTATACAGTTAAATAACTTACGCAAACTATGGTGCACTCAATAGATTTTTTGCATACTAAATTTTTGTTACGATTAAGATAGCTGAAATAATATTTTTCTGTGTAGCTATAAACGCACCCTTATCACTTTTTTACAATACTCACTGTTACCGTACGCATTATCTGGCCAGATAAATTTTATAATCAGGCTGCTGTTCAACTAAATAAAAAACACCTGAAGCATCCAGAATATCAGTCGCCCAAACTGGATCCCGATGATCTACCAGTAGCGCCTTAATTTTTAGCGTATCTCGTGCATAGCGCAAAGTTTCTAGTGATGGATTCGCTGAAAATATGGCCTGCACCGCCTGGTATTGCTTATTTTTTTGTTGTATATCATAAGAATGGGCAAAAACATTGACACTTTCAGGCTCTGTATAAGCTGTCGCTCTATTACTAAACAAAGCTAGTGGTGCAGGTGCCGTTCATAGAGTCAGCACTTTAGTATAGCCATCAGGGTTACTTTGAACTAAGTCATTATACTGCGTGTATTGCCTTACTGCTTGCCAGGCAGTATCCAGCTTATAGAGATCCTGATGTAACGCTAAACTTTCAAGCGATGGCGCAGGATAGGGTTTAGGCCAGTGCCAGGAAAAAAAAGAAGCCATCACCCCGATAGTAATCCCAGCCCATACCAAAGGAATAAAGAAATACTGGCGGCTTAGCTTTAATGCAACCGGCCTCCAATTTGACGCACTCAGAGGCAATTCAGTAAGCAGAACTGCGGCCCATATCAGTAACAGCATAATAGGAACCATGACAGTACGCCAGCCAAAATCATTATTTACAATATCACTCTGGACAAATTGCACCAGGATAAGATAAACAAAAATAGCCAGGTAGTTTAAATAAAAAAATACCCGCATCTGTGTGGACCTGGGGCGATAATCCTTAAAAATTAGAATATGCTATACCGTGGGCACTGAGCGGTGGAAAATAATTTACATTGAGTGCTTGATATGGCTTTTGATGAAGACAGTAACCGAACATACCAAAGTTATAGTGCATCAAACCTGGCAATCATCAAGCATATCGCTCTCAATCTGATAAAAGCAGAAACTTCATCCAAAGTTGACGTGAAAGCTAAACGCTTAAAAACAGGCTGGAATAATGACTATTTACTAAAAATTATTGGCGTTATTTAAGTTCGATTGCCCTGCCCTGTCACCGTTAAATGTAGAATGCTTAATTAAAAAGTCTTTGAGAATATGCTGTAATCAGCATGAAATAAGGCTTTTCAATGAAACACAAAAAGTTTCAATAATAGTTACATAGTCATGCAACAAAAATACTGCAGCGGTCAGTCTTTTGCAAGTTCTGCCAATTTTTCTTCCAGTTTATAGCAGCGTTCGGTGGATTTACGCCACATTTGCATTATCGATTCCAGCAGCATATGGCTAGTCGCGGCATCAAGATGTGTCGTCTTATTAGTTTCATTAGCTTGTTCGGGAGTCATACCGTGATGAATCGCGGCTATTTGCCTTGCCATTATCTGATCCATGCCCAATATATGAAAGGTTAGCCAGGAGGTTACAAACTCAGCGACTTTTTGGGTTATTTCACTAATACTTTCGTCTGCGTTCATACGTGATCGCATACGTTTTGTGTCGTATATAAAGGACAGGTGTTCCATACGATGAATAGAGCGGTGCTTATCGTCCAGTTTATATTCCATCATTAACATTTCTTCGTCGATAAAATGTTTGTTCGAATATTCCAGTAACTCATGCAAAATATTATCCAGTTTTTCTTCACTGATATCACCCGAATCTAAACTTGCAAATAACTTATTAAGCAAAGCGACCAGCTTTTTATGCTGGGCATCGACAATATTAATCTTAGTTTCGAATTTATCTGACCAAACAAACATTCTAGACACCTTTTAAGTAGTTAAGCGAGCAAATGAAACTTTATGATACTAGCACACAGCCTCAGTAGACACAATAATTTACTGCTTCAGTTTATTCATACTAAAAAAATAAAATACACGCTGTAAACTCTGGATTTTATGTGGTTACACTATTTAGGACACAAAAATCAAAAATTAACGCCTAATATATAAAGTGTCCAAAATGACTACGAAAAAATCAAATACTTACACATCAAAATTTAAAGAATTTGCGGTTAACACACGTTAAATTCTGATAAAGCTATCCCTCAAATCACTAAAAATCTGGGTGTAAATCCCAACACTCTTTAATACTTGGGTTCATAACGCTTCAAAATCAAAGAAAAATAACAACGTGGCTAAAAAAGAAACCAGTATGTTTAACAGAAATGGTCAAAAAAATTATTAATGAACGGCGTGTATACTATGGTACACACCGTATACAGCAAAATTTGACAGCTCAAGAACTGACAGTGAATCGTCACCGTCAGACAACCTGATCTCGCGGAAAATAACTTGCCCACTGATAAACATAATGTAGGTTGGCGCTGAGCTTGATTATCTTGAAAAATCTATAAGGCTTTTTTTTTTAATATACTGGGATCAGGTGTTTTGACCGTATTGATCAATTAATGGAGGCTGAAGGATTGTAGGTTAAAACCAAGCTAAAATTCAAAGCAACGCCCTATTCTGACCACGAAGATCCTATTCGCCTAACCCGTTAAATCAGGCGTTTACAGTCGATAAACCTGATACTTACCTGTGGGTGACATTACGTATATCACGACAAAATAAGGCTGCAATGGGCATAAACCATAGGCCAGTTTCAACAAAAGATGTCCTTATTACCCATAACTCTCAGCCTAAAATTACCCTCGTTAAATAACTTGCCTTTATCAAATTGAGAAGAATACGCTTTAGATATGATACCTTGACTGTCACCCTACTCTAGAGTATACGATAAAGCAGGATATTAATCTGATGCTATCAAAACCAGGCTAAGAATTATAAAAGAATTAACCTTAACGGCACTGCACCAGTATTTATATCCGCAAATACAATGTAACCTTTAGACCAGCCAATAAGCGATAGTCATATTGCACCCTGGAAACGTTAAATAGTTACTATTTTACCATCATAAAACTGAGGAATAAGACCATGCATGTAAGCTATGAACAAGCAGAAACAGCAATTGCTGCAGCGCTTGCCGAGTCACAAAAAATGGGTGTCCAGATGTGTATCGCTGTCGTTGATTCTGGCGCTGACTTAAAGGCGTTTGTCAGAATGAACGGTGCCTGGGTTGGCAGTGTCGATATCGCTATCAAAAAAGCTAAAACCGCGTGCTTTTTTGGTATGAACACTGGACAAATCGGCAAACTATCGCAGCCAGGCGCGCCACTTTACGGCATTGAGCACTCCAACGGTGGTTTAATCACCTTTCCCGGCGGCATACCTATCGTGAATGATGACGGCATTCTGATTGGTGCCATTGGCGTGAGTGGCAGCTCGGTGGAAAACGATCATCAGGTTGCCAAAGCCGCAGTTGATGTCATTGGCCTTGCGGATTTACCTTCGCATCCATGGCGGACTTGAATTCCGACTAATAATTCAACAGCAGCAGAAGCGCAGCGCTATACCTATGTCCACCTCCGATACGCTGTTTAACAACAGTCAGCAATGGGTTTGCCTGCAATGCGGCTATAACATGATCGGTGAAATGCCTGATATCTGCCCATTTTGTGGAGCCCGGCATGATCAGTTCCTATCCTGGGATAAAGTCGAACAGCAATATTGCGTTACCTCGCAACCCATCAATGATGTTGTCAGCCAATTGCTATCCGTACCCAAAC
This sequence comes from uncultured Methylomonas sp., assembly GCA_964459125.1. GTDB lineage: Bacteria > Pseudomonadota > Gammaproteobacteria > Methylococcales > Methylomonadaceae > Methyloprofundus. The sequence goes on from CAYWLM010000048.1 coordinate 3,989, forward strand.
TCGGGCTGGAGCATGCGGCGTATCGCATTGAAACTGGGCAAGGGTCTGTCTGGATTGATTCGCCCTCCGCATTCAATCGTGAACTGGCACCGGTTAAAGCCATTTTATTCACGCATCATCATTTCCTCGGTGCCTGCAATCAATATCGTCGTTTGTGGAACGCCGAAGTATGGCTGCATGATCTGGATGCCAGACACCGTTTATGCGCATTATTTAGTATTGACCAGCGGTTTTCTGATGACTTTAGTGTCTTTGGCCTGAACGCCTATCAAATTGGTGGCCATACACCTGGATTTACATTTTATATTTACCGGGATGTGCTGTTCATCTGTGACTATGTTTTTCTGCAAGGCGCTGATATGCGCTTTAATCCCTACGGCCCGGAACAGGCAACCCGAAAAAACGCACAGCGGATACATGATATTGTCACCAGCAAGCCCCTGAAAACAGTTTGTGGCTATAACTATGTTGCAGATTTTAGCGACTGGTTAACAAAATTTGAGCACCTTTTACATAATGAATCCTGATCCAGAGATAACTCACTCTGCAGAACCAGTTAAGGCCGTTCTGTCACTGGGCGTAGACGTTCAGCCGCAACATGCCGCAAGAATTCGTCTAACATCACTATGATGCAGCCATTATTTGCAGCTTAGGACCTTCTGTAATCTGCAGATACTCACTGCAGTCAATGGTTTGTAAATACGCAAAAAATTCCAGATCCAGTGACTCACCCTGGCCAGAACTGGATCTACTCTGGAATGTTCTTTAAGCGATAGGCTGATACTTTTCAGCATCTCTCAACCTGGTTTGATATGTAATCCGGTCTTAGCCGAATCTTGGGGTTAATTAGTACAGCGGTTCTTGATAAAAGATCAATATCAAGCCTATCTGGAAAAATGCGAACACAGAAATAAAACCTGCTATATTTTTTCCTGGCGAATCAAGCTTTAATTCCAGCCACCGACCTATCGCCATAATCAAGGCAAAAAGGCCCATAAAAGTATGCCCAATCTGGATAAGAAACGAGCTTTTTGCCTGAAACCCGACATGCGAATGAGTTAATAACATCAAGCCGCCGAAGGCGCATAGAATTGGAAAAATATAAGGTAATTTACTCTCCGGGTCGCTGGTCATTCGCGCCCGCAATTCAATTCCTCCTAATAAAAAGACTAACAAGGTTGCGATACGGTGCTGAAAAATTTCACCATTTTCCAGCATGCTCTCCCAAAAGCCCATCGTGCCATTAGGCCAGGTTTCAGCATCAGCACGTAATAAGATAAAAATACCCAGACCAATAAAACCTACTGGCCAATAACGCGTCCAGGTCAATGATTTTCTATACGACAGCATTGCAAATAGACTCATGACAGTAACAAAAATACCGGCAATATTATGATTATAATCAGACCAGGCAGTTGCTGCTGCCGAAGGAGTCTGGCCAATAATCGCAGTACGCCCTGCTTCTCCCGCAAGTAAAGCAGCATGGCTAGGAGAGGTCGTCAGTGGAATACGTGGTGCAAAAGAATGTAATACTTCACCCCAGGTCGCAGTTAACTCGGGAATATCTATCGCTGGCGGCTGCGAGGCAAGACTGGCCGCTGTAAACAATAAAGTAATCAGTACAAAAGTCTCTGCCTCAATATAATAAGGGACTCGATTGAATACATCATGTTTATCGGCTGCCGATGCATATTGCAATACAGCGCGCCGGTTCAGCCAGGCAAAGCCTAAAGCAATCGCCAGCAGTAAAATTTTAACTAATAGAATATTGCCATAACCAGTCCCAATAAAACCATTCCAGCTAGTGATATAGTTAAGAGCCATAGGTGTACCCGACAGTAATATCGCTGCTACCGCAATCATACCCAGCCGGGAAAAACGGCGCAAACTATCAGGCCAGTAGCTATCAGGAATCCGTTTCTGTCGGGTGAGCTGCCAGATACCGACCAGCTGAAACACACCGCCAATCCAAACAGCTGCAGCGACCTGGTGTAGGGTAGTTAATGCCATTAAAATCGCACGATACTCAAATCGACCAGCGGCATGCACCAGCCAGGCACCAGAAATAATCATTAATCCAGCAATGATCGCAGCATTAAACCAGTGCTGACGCGAACTTGCATTGTGCCGTAAAGCAGAATATACAAAAGCCGCTAAAGCTATAGCTAAAGATAATCGAAAAATACCGCCTATAAACTGCGTTGTTGAGGCAAATTCCGGAAAAGGCCAGCGCTCTAATATAGAGTCCATCAGCCAGATTTTTAGTATGATCTTGATAAATTGAACCAGCGCTAAAGCAAAAGCACCTTTATAGATTAAGCGGATAGTCTGCTCGGTTAAAATACTTTGTACTTTATCTTGCTTATGCGCATATTCCCAGGGATGTAATATAAACAGCCCCCAAATTAAACCGCCAATTGCTAAAGAATAGCAAATGAGATCAATACCCCCGATAATGGAGTCTAAAAAATCAGCAATACCTTCCATAATGTTTCCTTATGGCTGGATTGTGAAATGAATAACGTCTTCGGTTATATGGCCGTCTGCGGCAAATATTTTATAATGTAAAGCATACACTCCTGCATCGAGTGCCGGCATATCTATAAGCGCCACGCCTGGTTCTTTACCTGCAGTAACATGCAACACTTCTTGCACATCTCCCGCTCGTACCAGAAAGACCTGTGATAAACCCAGCTCTATATTAGAATTAAAATTTAACTTAACCTGACTGGCTTTGCCGGCGCTAACAGCTTGTAATTTTAAAGAATGATCTGTCACCACTGCATGGGCATTAACCAGGCCGGTATAGCAACAAGATAAAAGTATTAATCTGCATAACAAACGTTGTATCTGGCTGGTTCTAAAGCGCATATAAGGATTCCTGATAAATATTACTGAATAAAACCCTGTATTTTATAACTGAATTAGTACTGAATAAAGGATTTTACCTAACTCACCGACAGACGCGCAGCCATGATGGCTTAAATGTCCAAAAGTCAGCACGAACTTAGCACATAGTTTGCTGTTTTATGTTTTAATACAATTTTTTACTGCGTAATCCTATGCCCCTGGTTAATTAACTGGTTTGGCAAGTTACCCGGGGATATTCACCCCCCCTCGTTGCCAAGCTCTGCGTTAGCAGACTCGGGTTGTGTTGTCTTATAGTATTGTTATGCAGTATTCCAAGTATGGGTTGGTGCAGAGTGATGGATCAGCACCATAATTTTACTCCCGAGCAATGACTGCATTATGCTCTCGGGGATTTTCAACACTTAACGGTGACAAAGCTAAAATAATAGAGGTCGTACGAGTGACTATACGCAACTGGCCAACAAGGCTGATTTTACTTTTTTGTTTCACTTTTTTTGTCAATGCTACTTATGCACGTGGTGACAGAAACTATTCCTTAAAAGATGTAAGTTCCCGGAACTGGGACGAGTCCCATGTCAGGCGAGTGCTTGCCGCCTTTGCTTACGGTGGGCTGGCCAGCGACGCGCAAATTGACATCTGGAGTAGAATGAGGCCCCGTCGGGCAGTGGCCGAAATCCTGACCTTTGATAGTGTCAATAATAAATTGTCCCCACCGGAAGCCGGTGATGACACATCGCTGCATTGTGGATCTCTTGCCAGTCTGCAGGCTTTCTGGAGTGGTGACGACCCCGGCAATGTGATGAAATACGGTGACCGCAGTCGCTACGCCGTTCTGAATGGCAACGATACACTCAGTACCCTGAATCTACAACGCACCTGGGTGAAAGCCATCAGTAGCCGTGGTTGCAATCCGTTTCTGCATAAAATGGCACTGTACATCACCAACTACCACGCCTCGATCTCCGTAGATAAAACCCGTGCAGGATTAATTCGGGACTACTATGACCGTATTGCGGCGGCCTTAAGTAACAGTGGCGACTTCATTGATGTAATGACCGTGGCGGCTAGTGATGCAGCGTTAGCAAGAGCGTACGGGCACCAATTCAGCAAATACAACAATAGAACGGAAGTATTCAAGGGTACAGATGATTTTGCCCGGGAGTTCCACCAGTTGCTTTTCCGCATTAACGGCACCACGGAAAACACGGCCTATCACGAAGATACGACCATTGAACACACCGCGTGGATGCTGACCGGCATGAACGTCGACCGCAACCAGGGTGCTTATGGCAGCGTGAATAAGGCTGACTGGTACATTGGCCCGATCGATTTTTCAGATCACTACGATGGCTACACAAATCCCAGGAACCTGAGAAACACAAGCCTTCATTATCATAGCGACATGGATGGAGACAGCTGTCTGGAGATTCTTCACTCGACTGTTTGTGGCGCTAATGCAGGTGAAAAAATTGCGGAATTGACCCGAATTGCCGCGGAACACTCCGAGAGCATGGCAAATGTTCCGGTGACGATTATCGACTTTTTTGCTGATGACAACCTGGACGCTAGAAAAATCAAGGCTATCCGCGGTTCCTGGGTTGATGCTGAATATGACCTTTTGAAGTTCATTCGAAAATATGCTGCCTCTACGGCTTTTCACAACGCCCACACCTTTAAATATCGCACCGCATTTGACCGCAATCTGCTTGTCCAGAATATGAATACGCTGAATAACGAAGAAGCATTTGGCCGCGAGTTTTACGATTCACCCTTCGCTCGTATGCGCGACCAGGGTGCGCTCATTTTTGATCCGGCACATGATGTATTTGGTGGTCAAACCGGTTTCCAGGCGGCCAATAACCGCTACCTTTTCAAGAATGCATACTGGAATAATGTCGGCGCATCATCATTCCTTCTTGACATCAATGATACCTATACACTTGAGCCGGGAGTTGACGCCCAGGTTTACGAATGGTCCAAGGACTGGGGAAGCGTGATCCCGGTCAATGCCAATGGTGAACATGTTGTGGCAGATGTCGCTGAGTGGCTGTGGAATCGCTTTATTGGAGACGGTGGCAAAAATTTTGACCCCATCGCACGCGCCCAGGTGCACGCGTTGCTGGCTGATAACCGCGACTTTGGTTATGTCGTCGATTCATCTAATCCGGATATTGCATACAGTTCAGATGATATCGTCAACGGTGCAGCCAGGGCCAAAGATCAGGCCAAGGCAGCTGAAACGATGAATTTCGAAACGAACGCAGCCAATATCCGGGTGGGTATGGCGATTAATTTTATAACGATGACACCTTATGCCTTTGTCATGGAGAGCAAGTAACATGAAACGCAGAGATTTTCTCAAAAACTCGATGTACGCATCGATGGCGGTCGGAGCAGGCCTGGCACTACCACTCAATGCATCGGCGGTTTGCAATGCCGTGGACATGCCTCGCACACTGGTCAACCTGATGTTATACGGCGGCATGGACTCGAAGTTCATTTTCATGCCTGCACCCAGCCACTTGAGCTCGAATTACTTGGACAAGATCTGGGAAGCCCGGTCATCGCTGTATGGTGGACTTTATCCAAGTTACACCGATATGTTCAACAATGAGTATTTGCTAACCACCGATAAGAATGGCTTTGAATTTGGTATTTTCAAGCGCTGTGGATGGCTGAAGTCTGAGTTCGAAGCAGGCCGTGTCGCAGTCATTGCCAATGCATTCTGTTCAACAAACCGGAGACATGATCAGAGCCAGCTTAATGCCAATGCAGGTGACCCCATTTACGACGCGTTACACTACGATCGTGATGGCTGGGGCGGACGCCTGATTGAGCAGTTACCCGGTTTTGTCAACACCGTGGAACTGGCGCACGAGATTTCGGTTTTCGGCAATGGAACAACCGCCGGGGAGCGCCTGCGACAGGTCGTACATGCGCAGGATACCCGTTCCATAGCGCTACCCAACTACGATGGTGGTAATCCTGCCTCGCGCCGAAACATTCTATCGCGCGCACTGAAGTCCTATTACCAGGCACGGGGAGCGGAAGTTGCGGGACAAACAAATTCACCGTACTCGGTTTTCTTTCAACACGATGCCGCCCTTCGTGAATTCGGAGGAGCTATTGAATCACGTCTGAACAATTGCGGAGCCTTGCCGGCCTCTTTGGCGAATCTCAATCTCAATTCAAAGCATTTTGCACAACAATGCCGCAATCTGTACGATGTTTGCCTGACTCCCGATATCCTGGATGTTCGCACCTTATCCATGCGTTATGATGGCTGGGATACCCATAACAATGAGATTACCCGTATCGGAAAAAACCTAGAAGATTTGTTCGGAACATCTGGTGGTCTGGCAACTACCATGGCGGAAATTTCAACCCTGCCCAACCTGAGCGGCCAGGCAGCCAAGGATAACCTGGTGTTGTACTTCTCTTCCGACTTCGGGCGGCAATTGCGCGCCAACGGAGATGCAGGTACAGACCATGGCCGTGGCCTCTACTCCATTGTTTGGGGAAACGATGTCAGCGGCGGACTTTACGGCGAAATGTTCCCTGAACGGGAGGCTAATCCCGACGCAAATGGCAAGGTTCCGCTGGAGACTTCCGGTGCTGACGTTCTTGGCCAGACTTCCACGGAGAAAATCCTGGCCGAAGTCTGTGAATGGATGCAACCAGGCAGCTCGAGTATCGTTTTCCCGGGTGCCAGTTCAGCCAAAATCGAAGTTCCTGGCATGCTTAATGACTTGCTTGCAGTGTAAACTGCATTGAACACTCAGAAAAGCTCTAGGGAGACATAATCGAGGTAGGATAGCCAGTTCCCTCACAGATACCCGCGTGCGGAAGTACCGCACCGGGCTCTTCTGAACTGTTCACTGCGCACATGGCGACACGGGTGCCCCTAGACATCATGATAGAACCTTGGTTTGACTAGTTCAAAGTCTTTTCTGATTACCCATGAGTCTCCGCCAAATTAGGGTGAAGTAACTGCAACACTCCATATGACGTGTCATTCCCGAAGTCTCCCCCTATGTAAAAATGCATTGTCATGCGGGATAAAAATATAAGATATGCAAATTTTTGAAACTGTATTTCCGGTATTAGCAATAGTGCTCTGCGGTTATTTGTCAGCTTATAGAAAGCATTTTAGTCAAAGTGAATGCGATGCCATTGCTAAGTTTGTATTTTCCTATTTGATTCCTCTATTGCTTTTTATAGGCACGGTACAAGCAAAAATCCCTAACGATATGCAATGGGAATTCCTGGTAGCCTACTATGCTGTTACCTTGTTTATATATGCTTTAGCTATGATTCTGGCAAAAGTAGTTTTTCATTTTTCGACTGCTGAACAAAGTGTATTTAGCATGGGTGCAGCGTATTCCAATGCAACCATAGTAGGCATACCTGTCTGTATTTATGCCTTAGGCGAACAGGCCATTTTGCCTTTGTTAATAATTATTTCCATACATAATCTGATTCTTTTTACGCTGGGTTTTGTGTTTGCAGAATGGGACTCATTCACTATGGCATCATTTCTACACAATATTGCCGGTATATTGAAGCAGCTTATTACCAGTCCTATCACCTGTAGTTTAATATTAGGAGGGTTTTTTAATTTTTTTAATATCCCGATATACAAGCCTTTGCAAGAATCGATTAGCTTGATGAGTAAAGCAGCAATTCCTGCTGCTTTATTTGTTCTGGGTACGACGCTGAATAAATACAAGATACAGGGCCATATTGCCCCGGCTTTGGTGATAGTTCTGATGAAAATTATTATTTTCCCGCTTCTTGTCTGGCTGTTAGTGTTCCAGGTATTTACCATTTCTCCCTTATGGGCATCGACCGCGTTACTGACGTCTGGTATGCCGGTTGGTATTAGTGCTTACATCTTCGCCCAGAAATATCAGCTATGTGTTGCACCAGTTGCAACCAGTATTATTATTTCAACCATAGCAAGTATCTTCACCCTGGCAATTATCATTAGCTATGTGCAAGGGATAGCTTGAAAGCTAAATAATGCGCTTTTCAGCACAGGCTTATGGACAGTTTATATGCCCGAGAATGACGAAATGCAAAGCAAGAAAAGATGTTATAAATTTTCAAAATTATAAAAATAATTTGCTGCGATTGGATTAATACTCTGGGTTTCTGATAAATGAAATCGGCACGCCACCGCGTGGCGAATTATTAATGCTCCAGCCGCCCTGCGTCCGCCACAGACTATGCACACAAGTTGCTACATTAGAGCTATCACAAATGGCTCAGGGCTATTCGGGGTAAACAATAGCCTCCCTCGCGCGCTATCGCGTACTTCGGATTGGCAACAGTCCTGCGCCTTCTGGAAACTATCATCCCGTTCGAGGCTGACAGCGTTAGCAATGGCAAAACTGTATTATTATGTCAAAGACCATCATCAGTGCTCTCTAACCGAGGCATATACTGACCGGGTGTTTATGCTGGTTTGAGTTAATTGCTATTAAGTTGCATAAGTTGCAGCTCACTTTCTATACCAGCGGCATGAGTGAGCTGGGCAACATTCTGCTTGGTAAAAAAACCATCAAAGTCACCAAATCTCTGTACATATTCAATAATTAGAGAAGAGTGTTCAGAGGCACTGGAAAATATTTGCTTGATACCTTCTTCTCTTGAGCCAATGACATCAAGCAGGAATGTTTTTCCCTGTTTAGTTATAGCATCAACGACATAATCAATATTCTCAATACCATTATACTCGCCATCATTAACGCTAATAGCCAGATGATGTAAGCGCGGACCATAGTTACGCACAAACGTTTCGGTAGGTGAAGGAAGTCGCTCTAAATGATTAACGAAATATGGGGTATTATTTGCAGTAAACACTTTTGCCGGGCTATTTACTTCATGACTAAAATGGATACTTTTAGTGACATTGGTCGAGGAGTTCTGATCTTTAATATCATAAGACCCCCAATAATAATAACTAGACAGTGATAACCATTCGAGAATCGCGGTTTCACGATTCTGACTGTATATACGAGTCGCCAGATGATCGATTGGATTCAGTAGTTTTGTAATCGCCAGTTCTTCCTGTAATTCTTTTGCCTGTAGATAAGCACGCTGTACGTCATTGCGAATACTGGATATACCTAGTGCATAGACTCGGCTTTGCTCTTCAGGTCGCTCCATATAGGCCACGATATTATGTGTATAAGGTGATGGCTTGCTAATAGCCAGGTTGCCAGGGAACTCTAGGCGACGCAAATCATCTTGAGAAAAGAAGCGAAACTCGCGTTCCTGTTGTAAGCGTGTAACTTCGCTCATATTGTCAACGCGTAGTATTTCTCCCATATAACGGCTGTAAGGCTTACTTGCACCAATGGGGTATATTTCATTTAGGCTACGAAATATACCACTGGTATTTGGATCTTTGACTTCTCTTATCAGCAAGTCAGGTGAATTTAAATCAATGCGTAAAATATGTGTCCAATGCGATTCACTTTCCAGAGTGACCAGATAGTGGTAAGGAGTCATAAGGCACAGTTCACCCACATAGCGAGTTGATTGTTCCGGGTCAACTGTAATCATTAATGCTTCTATCTGGCTAATCATGTCGGTTAACCCGACTCGATCACGCTCAGCTAGAAGTTCCTGTAAATAATGTTCAAAAAAATCAGAGTTCTGTTTGTCGCCATGACGTTTGAATGACAATGATTGCATTAATTGCTACTCCTGAAAGAGTCTTGCTAATTGTTTGAGGTTATGCCTTTAAATAAAAGCATAAATTATGCCAATACGTTTATAAAAAAAGTTACTGAATATCAGTTATTTGCGTTTTTAAGGGCAGTGATAAACTGTAATATTGTTAATTTTTTGCACTAAAATAATGCGTAGATTGTACGCTTGCACAGTAAAAGTACGTGTAGCATAAAGTCAGATAAACTGATGTATAATCAATATCTTTGACCTTATCAATTCTATGCAGGCAATGGCATTTGTATGAAGGCAATGGTATTAAACAATCTTTGCAATCTTAATGAAAATCAGGCTCCGCTTGAACTTCTAGAGATCCCCGTTCCCGTTCCCGCTGAAAACGAAATTTTGCTGAAAGTCTCCACTTGTGGCGTCTGTCATACCGAACTGGATGAAATTGAAGGACGTACCCCTCCCCCGAAATTACCAGTGGTTTTGGGGCATCAGGTGGTTGGTCTGGTTGAAGCTATCGGCAGCAAGGTGATCACGATTAAAGCCGGTGATAGAGTCGGCGTCGCATGGATTTTTTCTGCCTGTGGAAAATGTAAGTTTTGTCTGTCAGACCATGAGAACCTGTGTAGAGATTTCAAGGCGACGGGTCGCGACGCCAATGGCGGATACGCGCAATATATGGTCGTTGCAGAGCATTTCGCTTATGCAATACCTGAATTCTTTTCTGATGAGAGTGCTGCGCCTTTACTGTGTGCCGGTGCAATCGGTTACCGGTCATTACAATTAACGGGATTACAGAATGGACAACATCTCGGATTAACCGGATTTGGTGCTTCCGGGCATCTGGTTTTAAAGATGGCAAAGCACCGCTATCCGGATAGCAAAGTTTTCGTTTTTGCCAGAAATGCAGCAGAAAGGAAATTTGCCTTGGAGCTGGGCGCCGTATGGGCCGGCGATAGCAAGGAACAGGCACCGTGTAAACTGGACTGTATTATTGATACCACGCCGGCATGGGAACCTGTCGTTGAGGCATTGGCCAACCTGGATTCTGGAGGTAGACTGGTGATCAATGCGATTCGTAAAGAAGGCGATAAACGCAGCCTACTGAACCTGGACTATCCTCTTCATCTTTGGCAGGAGAAAGAAATAAAAAGTGTCGCTAACATCACTCGCCGTGATGTCACTGAATTTCTGGATATGGCTGCAGCAATGGAATTGCAACCTGAGATCCAGGTATTCCCCCTGGAACAGGCTAACCATGCATTACTTGAGATGAAGAGCGGAAAAATTCGTGGTGCAAAGGTACTGAAAATAGAATGAATGCCTTGTCGATAAGTAATATTTGATTACCCAAAATTTTTGCGTAAGCGCATACCTGTCTTTTCTGAAAAAAATCATATATTGCAAAATTACCCGAAGCATCAGGCCAGCTACTTAAAATAGCTGATCCTAAGCTCATATTCATGTGAGCAAAGATTTTGCAGTTCGTGCAAAAGTCTCTTAATGTATAATATTTCCAATATTTTGGCTTCTACCAAGCCTAAACTAACGACTAATACATATTATGCATGCTGACTGGATAGCTTTCCTGAATACACAGAACTTATTGACCCACACTTTGCCCGACAAGCAGGCAATATTAGCACCACTCACACATTTAGCAGTTTTAACAGTTTCGGGTAAAGATGCAGCTAGTTTTTTACAAGGGCAGACTACCTGCGATATTAAAGCATTAATCGATTCCAGACCTGGTTTAGGAGCGTATTGCAATGCCAAAGGTCGTGCCATCAGTACCTTTATTGTTATTAAGCGACAAGAATCATATCTGCTTATTCTCACTTGCGATTTACTTGATACCGTTAGAAAAAAACTACAAATGTATGTCTTACGTGCGGACGTGCAATTAACCGATCATAGTGATGATTTGTGTATTACCGGCATCGCAAATATCGAAGTAATTCCACAAGAAAACTTATATGTATACCCTCAGCTTGATAACGGCTTCCTGTTTATCGGCAATCTTGAGGAAACGCGTCAATTCTGGTCTGAACTTACACAACAACAGACGATAAAGCTGATTAACTCAAGTGCCTGGTTAGGCCTGGATATAAAAGCGGGCATACCCTGGCTGTACACGCAAACGAGTGAAGAATTCGTCCCGCAAATGCTTAATCTGGATAAACTGGGCGCTATTAGCTTTGACAAAGGTTGCTATACCGGCCAGGAAATTGTTGCCCGTACGCATTATTTAGGGAAAAACAAACGCGCCATGTATCAAGCTCAATGTATGGCTACAACCGATATTCCCCCCGGCTGCATGGTTACCGACAATCAAGATGTCGTAATGGGAACCGTGGTATTAGCAGCAGCGCATGAAAATGCAACTCAGTTACTTGTAGTACTCAAAGACCAGGCTGCCGATACAAAAATTCTCCAGCTTAGAAATCAAAACCACGATAAAATCACACTCAATTTAAGTCACGACCAAAGCCACACGATAGAACACGAGTAACGCTAATGAATCCAGAAACTGCACGACGCTTCAGACGCTTAGGCACTCTCACAATTTTCGCAGTCTACTTTGTCATATTGGTAGGCGGTATCGTTCGTGCTTCGGGCGCGGGTATGGGTTGCCCTGACTGGCCTACTTGCTTTGGACAACTGATTCCGCCGACTAGCGAAGCTGAATTACCTGATAATTATCATGAAATTTATGCCGTCGGTTATGCTAATACCGATTTTAATGTCATCAAAACCTGGACCGAATATCTTAATCGCCTTACTGGCGTTACTATTGGTTTTTTGATTTTTTTAACCCTTTGGGCATCGCGCGCCTATCTGAAAACAGATAAACAGGTATTTTATTTATCCTTAGCAGTTTTTTTATTAGTCGGATTTCAGGGCTGGTTAGGCTCTGTGGTGGTAAAAACACACCTGCATCCCTTAATGATAACCGCACATATGCTACTCGCTTTGTTTATTGTCGCCTTATTAATCTACGCCATTGCACGTTCGCAGAATGATTTATTACGCCGAATTGATATCTCTGAATTACCCGCTAAATTCAAAACCGTTCTGATCATTGCCATGAGCTTTACTTTATTACAAGTTGGTATGGGTACACAGGTCAGAGAAGCCGTAGATCTAATTGCAACTCATCACAACTATATAGACCGCGAATATTGGCGTGACAGCTTTCCGGTTATTTTTTACATACACCGTTCATTTTCCGCTGTTATATTATTCACAAATCTATGGTTAGCCTGGAAAGTGTATCAATCAGTCGATAAAAATAGCTTATTATTTCGCCTCGCCTATATTCTGGTTGGACTAATAATTATCGCTATTCTTGCGGGCGTATCTTTAGATCGCTTAGGCATGCCGCCAGTTGTGCAACCGATACATTTATTGATGGCAAATTTAATATTTGGCATACAGTTTTTTATCTTTATTTGCATCAGTTATGCAGCTAAAGCAACACCTCAAACCGTGATACCATAAAATCACGTTATACGGGTTATACCTACATATTTCTGATGAATACACTGCGCTGTGTTTATCCAACATACTGAGGCTCTGATGCTGAAAATATTTTTAAGATGGCTACTGACTTTTGTTTATAAAATCGAAGTAAATGGCTTAGAGAATTATAAAAAAGCAGGCGATCGCGTACTTATCGTTGCCAATCACACTTCCTTTTTAGACCCTTTATTACTCGGTGTTTTCTTGCCTGACAATATTACTTTTGCCATTAATAGTCATATTGCCGAACGCTGGTGGTTAAAACCTTTTCTTAGTCTATCCCGGGTTTTTCCTATGGATCCGACTCACCCTATTTCTTTAAAAAATTTAATTCATTACTTACAAAAACCCTGTAAAACAGTCATTTTCCCCGAAGGCCGGATTACCGTTACCGGTTCATTGATGAAAATATACGACGGTACCGGAATGGTTGCCGACAAATCCGGAGCAACGATTCTCCCTATCCGTATAGAAGGCGCGCAATATACGCATTTTTCACGTTTACATAACATTGTACGCTTACGTTTTTTCCCTAAAATTACCCTGCAAATTCTGCCCCCTACGAAAATTTCTATTGCTAAGGATTTACGTGGAAAAGATCGCCGTCATGCCAGCGGTCTGGTGTTAACTGACATCATGAGTGATATGATATTTGCCACCAGTCACTATAAGCAATCGTTATTTGCTGCGCTGCTGGAAGCTAAAAAAATACATGGCGGCAAACACACTGTTGCCGAAGATTTAGACAGAATTCCCTTATCCTATAACACGCTGATCACTCGATCTATTGCGATAGGTAACGCACTGACTAGGATCACCGAAAAAGGGGAAAATATCGGTGTTTATCTACCCAATAATTGCAAAACACTGAATGTTGTTTTAGGCCTGCAATTGCATGAACGTACTCCCGCCATGTTGAATTACTCAACTGGCGCAGCAGGTATGCTTTCTGCCTGTCATACGGCAAAAATTAAAACCGTCCTCACATCCCGTCGTTTTATCGAACTCGGAAAATTTGCTGAAGATGCACAAACATTGTCAGAAAACATCAATCTTGTCTTTCTGGAAGATTTAGCCAAAACGATTGGTACTATTGATAAACTAAGCGCATTACTACAAGCTAAAACAGCTGATTTATGGTATCCCCGAGTTGAACCCGACCCTGACAGCCCCGCTGTAGTGTTATTTACTTCAGGCTCGGAAGGCGCACCTAAAGGTGTGGTATTGTCACATAAAAATATTCTGGCAAATCATAAACAGGTTTCTGCACGCATTAACTTTAATGCCCAGGATACCGTGTTAAATTTTCTGCCCATGTTTCATTCTTTTGGTTTTACTGTCGGCACCATGTTGCCTATTATGAATGGCATGACTACCTTTTTCTATCCATCTCCATTGCATTACAGCATTATTCCTGAAATGGCTTATGAGACCAGCGCTACTATTATTTTTGGCACCAATACATTTTTAGCTGCCTACGGGAAAAAAGCCCATGCTTATGATTTTTACAATATCCGCTATGTGGTTGCAGGCGCTGAAAAGCTGCATGAAAATACCCGACAATTGTGGGCTGACAAATTTGGCATCCGGATATTGGAAGGCTATGGTGCGACTGAAACCAGCCCCGTTGCTGCGGTTAATACTCCGATGTTTTATAAAACAGGCACTGTGGGTCGCTTAATGCCCGGCATGCAATACAAACTCGAAGAAATTCCAGGTATTGAAAATGCAGGTCAACTGCATCTTTATGGGGAAAATATTATGCGCGGCTACCTGCTGGCAGATAATCCGGGCCAGCTTGTACCGCCCCACTCCCTTTATGGTGAAGGCTGGTATGATACTGGTGACATAGTGCATGTCGATGAAGATCGATATATTTCCATTCGCGGACGTAGCAAACGGTTTGCAAAAATTGCCGGTGAAATGGTGTCTTTAACGGCTACAGAACAATTAATCAATGATATCTGGCCTGATGCACAACACGTTGTAGTCTGTATTCCAGAAGAGAGAAAAGGTGAACAGTTAGTACTTATTACCACTCAGAAAAATGCTACCAGTAAAGACCTCGCTGCACTGGCCAAAGGCGTCGGGAGCATTAATTTACCCAAAAAAATCATCACTGCAGAGCATGTGCCCGTGCTTGCAACCGGGAAAATTAATTATATTGAAGCAACTGAATTAGCTCTGGATTATTTTAAATAATCGCGCTGTGACTGGGATGAAAGTCACAGCGCGGCGTTAATTCGCTTACTGTGCGTCTTCTAGGATGCAAATTTATGTTGTTTTTATTGCAGATATTAAACATGAGTACGCTTGAATATTAGAATTGCACTTCAGAGTTGAATCCACCCTTTTTCAAAAAGTCTAAAATAATGTCAGTCAGAACATCTGCCTGTGAGGTTTTAAAGATATGCTGCGCATGGGCGCTACCCGGAATTAATTTGAGCATTTTAGGCTTTGGGGCTTTGCTATAAGCAGCTTTAAGCCCCTTGGCCAGATATTCATCTGCGCTGGCAATAAATAATAAATCCCCTTTTAGCTTTTCAGCTTGATATACACTTGCTGGTGATAATAAAATCAGTTGATTTATGCTGCCCGGCTCTGAATACACACTCGCCTTTGCAGCCGCAGCGCCTCCCATGCTAGCACCTAATACCGATATTTCACTGATATCAGACTGGGTCTTTAAAAAATGTATTGCCGCTAAAATATCCTGATATAAAGCACTTGATTGACCACCTTTTGTAGACTTACCGTAGCCTCTAAAATCTATCGCCAGGACTGTGTAATTATTATCCAGTAACTGTTGCTCAAACAGACCCCAACTTTCTTTATTAAAAATAGCACCATGGGCTAATAAAACGGCATGAGAGCCTCGCTTTTGTAGATGGGCATAAATCGTAGCATTATCTTTTGTACTAAAATGCACCTCATTTGCAGACGCATTTACACTGAATAGCACAAGATTCACAATTAAAAATAGGTTTTTCATTTCAATATCCTTTATAAACGGCTCGAATCAGTAGCTTCAATCTAGCTAGAACTTAATAATATAAGCTATGCTAGGACGTATGTGTACTGATAAACTTAACATAACCAAGCCACGTTCTGCATTGCCCATGACCTATAATGCCAATCAATATTCAACTATTCATCAAAAGGCAAACTCCATACTAAAGCGTGATATCCATGACTTACAAGTCATTCCTTCCCTGGCTATTAAACTATTACGCTTAACAAGTGACAATACTAATCGTGCAGCCGAATTATCAGCATTATTAGTAAGTGAACCGGCTCTTGCTGAAAAAGTGCTCAGTAATGTTAATTCTACGGTGTTTTCACACGATCAAAAAATAAAATCGTTTAAGCAGGCAATTAAAATTCTAGGGGATTCAGAGGTAAGGAAAATAGGTATCCGCTATAAATTCTAGGGAGGCACAAAATTTCCCTGAGATTTTT
>CAYWLM010000049.1:0-20410 GCA_964459125.1 uncultured Methylomonas sp.
AAATACTTTTAGTTCAAGTCTCCAGGAATTGTATTCATTAAGTGATGTATTGATATGATATGTTCAGTGAGGGATTTATTATTGAATAGCTGGTTACAGCCATGAGCGGGCATTCAAAAAATTTAGGAAAAGTTAGATTTTAGTCTACACCTGGACATACTGAATGTTATTCAGGTCTGCTTATCTTGTATTAATGCATGTTAACTCGCTTAGTGATACTCTGGTTTTCATAGTGTTTATTGCCATAATGTAGAAGTTAGAGTTTTTGATAAGCAGCCCCGAGAGAATAACTGGTTAGAAGGTAAAAAAATGATCGCTGAATTTGCACAAATTGTTGGATTATTATCTGCTTATGCATCAGGTAAGCAGAGCAGTGAAATACTAGATGTTGCAAAATTCCTGCAATGGTTAACTGAGCATAATCATGAAGAAATTAGAAATATTGTTGAGCAGAACCAAACAACATCTATAAGTATCAAAGCTCTCCTAAATAATGGAGTAGATGAAATAAATCAAAAACTTGATGGCATTTCAAGTCAAATAGCAATACTAGCTAGTCGTTCTGAAGGCATTGAGGAATTAGCTTTAGCATTTGCAAAAGAGTCTATTTCATCCCAAGCAATAGAAATACTTACTTTAATGGATAAAAATGAAACAGAATTCTTTTTATTATCTCGAGAAATGGGTGTTAAAGATCAGGCATTAATTTTGGCGCCAGGACCTAATTACACTTGTAAAGAATCTCGCTTTCTAAAAGATGATTTAGAGCTATTGCAAAGTCTTGGTCTTCTCCATCAGGATTGCAACTCCAATGGTGATCCAATGTATTATTTTACAAGAGCGGCATCAAAGCTTGTTGGTAGCATGAAGTGAAACCTTCTAACAAAGCGCTGTTGTCGGAATCACTCACTGCGCTCGCTCTCCGCAAAGCGCGGCGTTAAGATCATACAAATAATGAATGCAAATGAATACACGGATAAAATAGTCGAAATCCTAAAGAGGACTTTAGTCGATAATTCTTTAACTATATGGGAAGTATTTTGTGATGATAAAGATTTTAGAAAATGTAACTTTAGTGATTCACACATAGAGTTGGTTAACTCAGTCTATCTTATAGATATCCAAAAAATGAATCAAGAAGATGTAATTAAGCTTTGGAAGAGTACAGAAGATGGTTTTATTCATGAAACATCATATTTTGGTGACACTCCTGAATACGATGGAGACATGATCTCTGATATTAGAGATGAAATTCTTCCTTTAATCGCTTTGGATATTGACTCTTTTGACGAAAAAAAATCCTAACAAATTACTTCACCTTACCCACCATTACGCGCTGCGCTCTTCATGGTGGGTAAGTGAGTTCGGCATTATTCCGTATAAAAGTAATTTATCCTATGACTGCAGTGGGTCGATAACAGCCGATCAATTATATTAGGCTAGCTCCACAGACTCTTTACAATATTCTCAAATTAAACCCAAACGACCTGATTTTTATAATATTCTTTTCAGAGAGGCTGGCACAGTTTTTGTTTTTGTCCATCTTCTACACTAGAACAACTCAAATTACACTTTCCATCGCCATTAAAAGAATATAGCCCTCTTATGTGATCTGGTATATTTTTTTCTAGCAATCAGCTAAGTTAAAAACTTCCATGAACATTTTAACTAAAGGTTATAATACCGCCTTGAAAATTATAATAAACTGCAAGATTTTGCACATAAGACATAAAGGGCCAGGCAATGCTTGAGATTGAATATGATTTCGGTGATAGAGATTTAGTTCACTACAATGAATTACAGATTGATCAATCGGAAGATTTACAAAAAAAATTAAAAAGAAACCGCCTAGTTTTCCCTGGGATATTAGCACTTTTTGGTCTGTTTCTTTGGAATTATTACGATGATTTTCGTACCGCTCTGTATATCGTTACTATTTCTGTTTGCTGGGCTATCGTAATCCCGCAAATTATTATTTTGAGTTTTCGCAAACAAGTACTAAAAAGCTATACCGAAGAAGAAAAAAAAGCCATGTTCGGCCATTATATTTTAAGAATTGACCCTACAGCCTTAGCCGAAAAGTCCCCCAGTGGTAAAAATAAAATGCCCTGGAAAACTATCCTGCGTATCGAACATATCCGTGATTATGTCCATATCGTACTGGAAAACGGTGCAGCGCTGGTTATTCCGATAGAAAAGGTTTCATCTGGAGATATAAAGGCATTCACCAAACAAGTGAAAAAAATGATCGACCTCTACGGATAAAATACGCTTTAATATATAGGTAATCGGAGGCCTCGCTTTATAACAAGGTCTCCTGGCTTATTGGCTTCCCTTTCCTATCAGGAAACTCCAGATACCAAATTTTTATTAAACTTTTACAACACACCCTCACGCTTTTGTATGTAATACCTGCATGCATCAACACAGTCTGGTTTACTACTAAATGGACCACTGATCATCTCAATCGTAAAAAACCACCAACCTTGTTGATTAATATAATAACGGTCTTGCGGCTTAAATACAGGACTATGTTGTTTCTTTGTCTTTACCATACTGTTTATGCTGAATTTTAAAAATATATCCTTACGCCGTGGCACTCGCGTGCTATTCGCCAATACCTCGTTTACATTACACAAAGGACAGAAAGTCGGCATTACCGGAGCAAATGGTGTGGGAAAATCTAGCTTGTTTGCGCTACTACGTAATGAACTGCACCTCGATTCTGGTGATTTTACCATGCCTCCTCAGTTAGAAGTTGCTCATGTTGCTCAGGAAACACCCGCAGTAGAACAAGCCGCAATCGAATATATTATCGATGGTGATCAAGAATTGCGCAGAATACAACAAGCCATTAATAAAGCTGAACAAGATAATAACGGCATAAAGCAAGCTGAATTATTATCAAAAATGGATGTCATCGGTGGCTATACAGCAACTGCAAGAGCAGCCCGGTTAATGAATGGTTTAGGCTTTAAGCAGCCACAGGAACGACTTAGCGTCAGCTCCTTTTCCGGTGGCTGGCGTATGCGTTTAAATCTGGCTCAGGCCCTGATGTGTCGATCAGATGTACTATTACTTGATGAACCGACTAACCATTTAGACCTGGATGCTGTTATCTGGTTACAGGATTGGCTGTGCAGATATCCTGGCACATTATTACTTATTTCTCATGATCGAGAATTTCTGGACAGCATTGCTGACCATATTGTGCATATAGAAAATCAAGTAGGTGTCATTTACACAGGAAACTACTCAGCCTTTGAAAAAATGCGTGCTGAAAAATTGGCACTGCAACAATCCTCGTTCGAAAAACAACAACGTGAAATTGCTCATATCCAAAGCTTTATCACTCGTTTCCGTGCTCAGGCTACCAAGGCAAAACAGGCACAAAGTCGTATAAAATCTTTACAACGCATGGAGTTAATTGCTCAGGCACATGTAGATTCGCCTTTTCATTTCAGCTTTCCACCACCAGGAAAACTACCCAATCCTATGATTAAGCTGGAAAATGTTAGTATAGGCTATGGCGAAACGAACATATTAAATAATATTAATTTATTTATTTCCCCGGGTGACCGGATTGGTTTATTAGGGCCAAACGGTGCAGGTAAATCTACTTTAATTAAAGTATTAGCCAATGAGCTTGGTATAAACGGCGGAGAAATACAGTTTGCCGATACCTTAAAATTGGGTTATTTCGCTCAGCATCAATTAGAACAACTCAATCTGGAAGAAAGCCCTCTATGGCATTTACAAAAAATTAACCCCAAAGCAACAGAAAAGGAATTAAGAAATTTCCTCGGAGGATTTAATTTTCAGGATGATAAAACATTCGACCCAATCGCCCCCTTTTCAGGCGGTGAGAAGGCGCGCTTAGTGCTTGCTCTACTAGTCTACCAGAATCCCAATCTATTATTACTGGATGAACCGACCAACCATCTTGATCTAGAAATGCGTCATGCGCTGAGTATCGCCCTGCAAGATTATCAAGGTGCAATTATTATCGTCTCACATGATAGACATATGCTACGCTCGGTTACCGATCAGCTATATTTAGTTGCAAATGGGACGGCCTCATCTTTTGATGGTGATTTGGATGATTACCGCTTGTGGCTTAACGAACAAAAATTACTCAGTAATGATAACTCTGGAGACACCTCCAATTCATCCAGTGTTAATAAAAAAGAACAACGTAAATTAGACGCTGAACGACGCAAAACATTAAAACCTTTATATGATGCATTAAAAAAAGCGGATAAAGCCCTAGAAAAATACCATCAACAACAAAAAGACCTGGAGAATCAATTAGCCGATACCAGTTTGTATGATGAAACTAATAAATCACGTTTAAAAAAAGTTCTACAAGAGAAAGTGCAGGTTGACTCTGCTTTGGAAGAAACCGAGATAGAATGGCTGGAGATTAGTGAACAGCTTGAGGCGAGTGAAGATTAAAGAGAATTAAAGCTAGAATTTGCAAGCTGTCTGCTTGACTACATTTAAAAATAGCAGTTACACAGAGTTATTTACAGTCTCGAAAAAAACTAAGCAATTTCCAGAAAATACTTCAGGATTGAAATCTGTCCTTGAAAGAACAGGCTTATAGAGCAATTGTTTCATACTTATATGAGAAACAATTGCTCTATAAGTAACTGGTTTTGATTACTTACACTTTACATAATCTAATTTAGTTCCCGCTTTTCTCATACGGTCATATGCTTTAGTTTCAGCAATGGGGGTCTTTGAAGCTTCTACCTTGATCGCAGGACCTACAGGAACGCCATTAAAATATCCCGTACATTCATATGTTCCAGCAAGTGTAACTGAGCTTATTAATATCAATACTAAACCAGCGATAATTTTTTTCATTTTAATATCTCCATGCCCTATTCATTAGAGTTAAGCAAACATAGGGCAAATCAAATGTCTGCATAAAAAATAACTAAGTAATTTAGCTATTTTTTCCTATTATACCTTTTTATACCTTTTTATTCCTGGCGGATTCAACTCTGAAGCTTAACTGTCTTTCCTCTGCCAGTTAATACAATTTATTATAATTCTGGGAATCTTTCATTGCTCAGTTTACACTTTCATTTCATTAACATCATCATTCCCGAGTGTTACCCAGTCAAGCTGGGCACAAGCTTTATCGGGAATCTCTTTATCTACGCAAGATTCCTGCTAGAAGCATGTAGGAATGACGATAACTCACCCTAAAAAGGGTAAACTACTTTTAGCTCAAATGAAGAATGCCTAATTCTGATATTTATCTTCCACATGCTTTGAATTATTTATTATGCTAATTTTCAGCTGAATAAAGCAGGAGTTCATGATCATAAAAATGCGTAATTAATGCGGCTTTAAGAATAAGCGGTAATCAGCATGATATAAAGCTTCTCAGTGAAACACAAAATTTTTCAATACGTAAATGCCATATTGTTTCCTTATATAAACCCTTTCAGAGCTTATATATAGAGCAGACTTCAATCCGCTCTATAATTACAATGTCCTAAAAACAAAAAAAAGCCACCAGCTTAACAGCAGGTGGCTTTTTCAACAGCTATGTAATCGGGCTAGACAAGCAGGCCCGACATTATTACTTATTTTTTTGCTGCTTTAGCTTTATTACGTTCTTGAACTTCTTTAATAACTTCTTCAGCAACGTTTCTAGGACATGGCAGGTAATGTGAGAACTCCATAGAGAACTGGCCACGACCTGATGTCATTGTGCGTAAATCACCGATATAACCAAACATTTCACTTAAAGGCACATCTGACTTAATACGTACACCAGTAACACCCGCATCTTGTGATTTGATCATACCTCGACGGCGATTTAAATCACCAATAACATCACCAACATGAGAGTCCGGAGTAAAGGTATCAACTTTCATAATAGGTTCAATTAGTTGAGGACCTGCTTTAGGAATCGATTGGCGAAACGCTGATTTCGCTGCAATTTCAAATGCGATTGCTGATGAATCCACCGCGTGGAAGCCACCATCCAATAAAGTTACTTTAAAGTCTAAACAAGGGAAGCCCGCTAAGACACCTTTATCAATCATGCTTTTAAAGCCTTTTTCAACCGCTGGCCAGAATTCTCTAGGCACGTTACCACCGGTTACAGCAGACTCAAATACGAAGCCTGATCCTGGTTCACCTGGTTCAATTCTATAATCAATTTTACCAAACTGACCAGAACCACCTGATTGCTTTTTGTGAGTATAGCTATCTTCAATCGTTTGAGTAATGGTTTCACGATAAGCTACTTGTGGTTTACCCACCTCTACATCAATACCGTAAGTACGTTTTAGAATATCAACTTTAATATCTAAGTGTAACTCACCCATACCTTTCAGGATAACTTCACCACTCTCTTCATCTGTTTCAACACGGAAAGAAGGATCTTCAGCTACCATTTTACCAATTGCTATACCCATTTTTTCAGAACCGGCTTTATCTTTAGGTGCAACAGCAATCGAGATAACAGGATCAGGGAATACCATAGGCTCTAATGTTGCCGGGAATTTTGGATCACACAGAGTGTGGCCGGTCTGTACATTTTTCATACCCACAACCGCGATAATATCACCCGCTTGTGCATGATCAATTTCAATACGATCGTTAGCGTGCATTTCTACCATACGACCAATACGTTCTGTTTTACCTGTAAAGGTATTTAACAGCGAATCCCCTTTATTCAGTTTACCGGAATAAATACGGATAAAGGTTAAAGCTCCAAAACGGTCATCCATAATTTTGAAAGCCAAGGCACGCAAAGGTTTATTTACATCAACAATCGCAAATTTACCAGTAGGCTCACCCTCTAAATCCACTTCAGGTTGTGGTTTAACTTCGGTTGGGCAAGGCAGGTAATCAACAACTGCATTCAATACTAATTGCACACCTTTGTTTTTAAAAGCAGAACCACAATACGTTGGAAAGAAAGCCAGGCTAATCGTACCTTTACGGATACAGGCTTGAATCGTTTCAATACTAGGAATTTCACCTTCCAGGTATTTCTCCATCGCTTCGTCATCTTGCTCTAATGCCGTTTCGATTAGTTTCTCACGCCATTCAGCGACATCATCCACCATATCAGCAGGAATGTCTTGAATTTCGTAGTTCATTGGGTCGCCTGAGTTATCCCATACCCATGCTTTTTCAGTTAATAAATCAACACAACCAACGAAATTATCCTCAGTACCTATGGGTAAAACCATTACTAATGGGTTTGCGCCAAGTACATCTTCAACTTGCTTGACAACGCGGTAAAAATCAGCACCTAAACGGTCAAGTTTGTTAACAAAAATGACTCGTGCAACTTCTGAATCATTCGCATAACGCCAATTAGTTTCTGATTGAGGCTCAACTCCACCCGAACCACAGAATACTCCAATACCGCCATCAAGTACTTTTAAAGAGCGGTAAACCTCAATAGTAAAGTCAACGTGTCCTGGAGTATCAATAATATTAAAGCGGTGACCATTCCAGAAACAAGATGTTGCTGCAGACTGGATAGTGATCCCACGCTCTTGCTCTTGTTCCATGAAATCTGTTGTTGCAGCACCATCATGTACTTCGCCAAGCTTATGAATTTTACCTGTAAGCTTCAGGATACGTTCCGTAGTTGTCGTTTTTCCGGCATCAACATGCGCGAAAATACCGATATTTCTATAAAGAGATAAATCTGTCATTGTTGTACTCTAAAAGGTTAGGTATAAAACCATTCTATAATTGATGTTCTACCAATTATTTGGAGCTAAAAACCAGTAATAAATCAGCTATACCTGACACTACTAAGCCCACTGTTGAAAAACCGCTTATTTTAACCTAAATTACAGGTAAAAATACAGGGTAATCGCTAATTAAATTTTATGCGCCAAAAGATTGATTTAATAAGTCATTATCTAATTTTCCCGCACGAAAGCTATTACCCGACTCCACTGCGGTAACAATCACGCTTGCAGGGCTAAATAACATACCATCAATTTTAAAAAAATCATATTTCGCATCTTTAAACACTTGAGCAAAAGGTTTACCATAATCTTTAGAAGTAGAACTAGGTAGCGCAGTGGCTAATTTTTCTGCTTCCTGATCAGAACCTTTTACAAACAAATGCACCTGACCGGCAAATAAAATCGCATCATTGGTACGCCCCATAGCCTGTACAAAATCAGGATGCGGAGGACACAGTGGAGCGCTGCCCATACCATCAATGATATTTTCTAGAGGAAAATGTAATTCATGTGCCTTGTGCATAGCAACTTCCAATACTCGACCCACAACTTGCACACTCCCTGCTAAACTACTTGTTGGCGTGACAATAATAGTAAGCTTAGCGAAATCGACGGCACAGGCTTTAGCAATTTTTTCAACTATTTCTATAGGAGGAATTGCATCATTTTCAATAACTAAAGTGGCTGTTTCGGCAACATCTCTATAGTCCAGTTCATTATATAAATCTTCAACCGGCAAAATCTGACCGTCTTTTTCTTTAGTCGCCATTGCCCTTGCAGGTCCTGAACCTAGCGCAAAGTATTTTTCATGTGCCAGACTCCATCCAGCATATTGACTACCTAGGCAGGCTAAAACAGGATTACTGGTATGCACATTAACGGTCATCGGCCAGTTATCCGTATACGAACTATGCGCAATAGATACTGTACCCATGCCGCCCAGGCAAATTTCAGTAATAATACGTCCAGACTCAAGCCCCCCCGGTACGTTAATCCCGGCATCAATAATGGTGCAGCCGTTTTGCAGTTTTTGCACATTTAGTCTTAATTTATCTGCATTTTCAATTAATTCTTGTACTAAAGGCCTTGTCAGCTTATTAACGCTTGCCGTGTATTGCATAATGATAATTACCTATTTAATATAATGTTTTCAATGTGTATTTGTTTGCCCTTTAATAGGCTAAAAGTCTGTTCTACTGTTGTTCCCTGCGCCATGATACTACAAATGGGCTCATCAACTTGTATCCTAGTGTTACATTTAGGTCTGTCAAAACTCCATTCTGGCCACTCGATTCCCTGCCGAACTTGACACTGTTGCTTTGCATAGACAATTTGTAAGGCACGAATAGTGCTATCTTCTTTAGTAAAAGTTAACCGCCCTGTCCTATGCGCGGTTAACAAATCCAATTCAGGGTATAGCATCATGCTCGCAGGGGGGCGTGGATTTATTTCTAAAAAGTAACACTCGGTATCATTGTAGATAAAATCCAGGCTTGCCAGACCTTTTAAGTGATAATAACTCACTAACTTTTTTAGCCAGTCACGTACTGTTTTCTGGTGCTCTTCTGCTAAGCTCGCGTCTATCATGATACCTGCAAAAGCAAAGTTATCCTGGGCTACTGTCCATTGCCGATGAAAACCAATCAGAGTAAATTGCTCGCCATCAGCACAAAATAACACTGAAGCTGCCTCTCCCTGAAAAAATTGCTGATAATATTCACCGTCTTCTGCACTTCTGCTACACCGAGTAATACCTAATCCACCCA
The DNA here is from genome assembly GCA_964459125.1 of uncultured Methylomonas sp. Taxonomy (GTDB): domain Bacteria; phylum Pseudomonadota; class Gammaproteobacteria; order Methylococcales; family Methylomonadaceae; genus Methyloprofundus. The sequence continues at coordinate 9,506 of CAYWLM010000049.1, forward strand.
CATGATTTGTCGGCTTTATCAACCAACCAGCACTATTTTCAGGAGCATAAAATTGCACATCAGGGTGCTGTATATTCAGATCATCCAGTCTTGTAAAAAAGGCTTTATTAGCAATTAATTGTCTATTGACAGAAAAATCATTACCCGTGACACTAAAGCGACCAGCAAGATACTCGAGAGTTTCAGGATAGTTTTCCACTCCGCTGCCATAAATAACCCATTGGATTTCATAGCTTAGTAACAAATTTTCTACACTTTCTCGAATAACCGATAAGGACATATTCTTTACTTGCCAGACTTGCTGCGCAAGTGCTTCTGTATCCTGATCAGCAAACAGGTCGATAACCAGAGGAAGATATCCCGCTGACCTTACTGCATTTGCTAACATTCGCCCTGAATGAGCAATAACCAAAACACCGTGTAGAGCCGACGTTAGTCTGCCAGTATCTAGAATATGGGTCATTAGTTGTTTAGCTACGAACTTAAGTCCGCTCTATTTGTACTTCACCACCCGTATTTCTGGCGCTGACAACTGATACTGAGAGATTTTCACAATATGCAAATTTCTGCTCTACTTGCTGCTTTAATTGTTCGGCTAAGTCTATACCCTTTACAGCGCAGAACCCTGTAGGTCCCCAGGATGTCTGCCCTATTGCTACAGCCCCTTGTTGCTGAAGAAACTGCATGGCGGCTGCCACCTCCTGACTGGCAAACACACCACCTTGCGCACTGGCAAAATGCTCACCAACCGAGGATTGTAACTGAGTAATCACATCTCCAAATAAACCAAGATTATCCTCAGCTAAAGCAGGTAAACCTTGCATCATCAGTAAATAACACAAGCGTGCTGCTTCCTGATGCGGAAAAGGAGGAAGTTCTTTAAAGGCTTGTATTTCAGCATCACCATGTAAACCCTGCCCTCGTTTATCAAATATCAGGATAAAACGCCAATCTTCAGGAACATTCATCCGGGATATAACTGGCGGGGTCAATGTGTGCTCGCCTCGCCCGCCATCAACGACCAGCCCCCCCTGCTCAAAAGTAGCAATACCGATTCCAGAGCGCGCCCCGCGTGCTGTTAACCTGGCAATATCGCGTACCTCAAGACCTAAGTCATAATAAGCACTGATAGCCAGACCCAAAGCAATCGACATTTGTGTCCCCGATCCTAAGCCCACATGCTCCGGGATACTGCTAGTCAGTTCAAAATGCAGTTTATCCGAGACATTTAATGCCGTACACAATTTCCTGATACTATTTAAAGCTCGGTCAGACGCTATACCAGTGAGTTTTAATTGATCAGAATAACTAACAGATAAGCGAGTATTGATTTCATTCAATGCCACACCAATACTACCGAAATGCCTCCCTAATGAACCACTTAAATCGATAAAGCCCATATGCAAACGTGCGGGAGCAATAACTGTAATTTTGTTATGAGTTACTTTCAAAGGACTATATTCAATACCGGAATCGATTAAAAATGAGCATTATACAGGATTACTGCTGTCATATTTACCTTGTAAAAGTAAACAGAGTTCAAATAAATCATTAAGCACAATGCCTGCTAAAGCTTGCATTTTCGCATCGACATCAGGAGTAGAAGGAATCAGGACTGAAAAAGCATTGGCATTATTAGCCGCCAATAAACCAGTTAAAGAATCTTCTACGACCAGACAGGATTGAATAGGCTGCTGCATTTTAGTTGCTGCTCGCAGAAAAATATCTGCTGCAGGTTTCGGCTTGCGAACATGATCACGACACACGATGATACTAAACAAGTCCTCTATACCTGCATACTGTAAACATTCCCGCGCATTGAATTCCGGGCTGTTAGTTGCCAGGCAAAAGGGAGTCTGAGTCGCTTGCAGTACGTGTAATAAATCATGCCCTCCTTTTTTAACCGCAATCCCCTCTCGCGCTACCTTGTCACGCCAAAGCTTTGCACTTAACGCGTAAAACTCTGTAACCGGAAATTCAGCAGAAAAATACTCAGTCAGCTTTAGTTCTATAACGGAAAAAGGAAGACCGGAAAGAGTCGCACAAAACACATCACTCATAGCATAACCAAGTTCAAAAGCTGCGTGTTGCCAGGCTTTAAAATACGTGGTTTCGGTGTCTAAAATCAAACCATCCATATCCAGAATAATGGCATTATAATCTGGTAGCAGACTCATATCCGGGAGATCACTTTAATATATTCCCCCTGCGCTTCTCGCGTTGAACCGACAAGAATACGCACCTGTCCAGTGCTGGCAATTTCTAGCTGACCTGATACTTCAATACACTCTCCCTGCTCGGCCTGCCCGGTATAAGTTGCTGTATAACAGACAACTTCAGTTATAGAGTGATGATCAAGCATAAATTTTGCTGGATAATCAAAAGCATTTTGAGCATTAATAACTGTTGCCTGAATAGTAATCATTCCCTGTTTTTGATAACTTATATCTGTTTGCTCAACAACTGGCTCAATCAAGTTCAGATCAAATTTTCGCTGATTAATAAGCGCCTTATTATACTTTCGCTGTTCATGCCAGACATACTCAGAATAAGTCAAATCACACTGTCTGCGCTGGTATGAATCACGCCAGGCGGCTTCATTCAGTTGTTGCAGTTTAGCTTTTGCTATCAACTGTCTGATAAGCGCACGATGCTGATGAAATGATTTTCTTCCATACACGACTAGATCAATATCAGAATTTGTTTGTTGCGCGCCTATCAATAATGATCCCGTGATGCCTAAGTCATGTAACTGTATCCCTTCTTCTATCAACAATTGACACAATGAAATAAGATCATGCTCAATAGCATCAGGATTCTGTTTAGCTAGAATATTCTGTAAACACTGACGAGGTTGATAATGAATGCTAATAGAAGAAACTGAAATTGCATGTAAATGCGCAGATTTTACTGCTGAATAAAATAAATATTGAGGATACTGCGCTTGTAGTAATTGATTAGCTTGCCGGGTTGCCAGTTTTTTCCAGGCACCAGCTTGTTGAATATAGCGCAAAAAACACAGTACTTTGCCATCTTCCAGACCTTGTTCTACAACCGCAAAAACCAGCCCCTCTTTAGTCTGAATAAAATCTTTAGCTTGATATTGAATCATCTCTTCTGCGGGTACCTGGTGTGAAACTGCATGAAAACTAATAATCTTTAGCCTACTCTGCAAAACTTATTGCAAAATACCCAGCCCTGCGGAATCACTCTCAAATACTTCGGAATTTGTGCTTACTTGCGCACCTAATTGCAAACCAGAGAAATCAAATAATTGGGTATCGGCTAATTGCGAAGGAGCGATATTTTGCAAACTGGCAAAAATACTCTCTACCCGGCCAGGGGTATTTTTGTCCCAGTTTTCCAGCATTTTCTTCATCGCCTGGCGCTGCAAATTTTCCTGCGAGCCACATAAATTGCAAGGAATAATTGGAAACTTTTTATGTTCTGCATAGACCTCTATGTCTTTCTCTTTGCAATACGCAAGCGGTCTAATCACCATATTCTGACCATCATCACTGAGCAGTTTTGGCGGCATGGCTTTTAATTTACCGGCATAAAATATATTCAGGAAAAACGTTTCCAGGATATCATCTCTATGGTGACCCAGGGCGATTTTTGTGATGCCCTGTTTTTTTGCATAGCCATATAAAGACCCACGACGTAATCGAGAGCAAAGGCTACAAGTTGTCTGACCTTCCGGTATCACCCGCTTAACAATACTATAAGTATCATTTTCTATAATATGATAAGGGACACCCAGTCTTTCCAAGTACTCTGGTAGCACATGCTCGGGAAACCCGGGCTGCTTCTGATCCAGATTAACGGCAAGAATATCAAACTCGATCGGCGCGGTTTTCTGTAGATGTAGAAGAATATCCAGCAAAGTGTAAGAGTCTTTACCTCCGGACAAACAAACCATGACCTTATCGCCAGCTTCTATCATATTAAAGTCAGCAATCGCACTACCTACATTTCTACGCAGGCGTTTATGTAATTTATTGATCTCGGTGCGTTCTTGTTTAGTACTAGACATAATAAAACTATTGATTAAAAACGACAAAAGGCGAGAGCATGCTTGTTATATGAGCACGCTCTCGCCTTTTTGTGTATAAGTTGTCCCGTTACAACTAACCGTTATAACGCTGAAAAATCAAAGATGCATTTGTTCCACCAAAGCCAAAGCTATTCGACATCAACGTATTTAAAGTGACATTATCTTTACGCTCTGTAACGATAGGCATTCCTTCAGCTATTGGATCAAGCTGGGTAATATTTGCCGAGGCACTGATAAAATTATTCTGCATCATCAAGATAGAATAAATCGCCTCGTTAACACCTGCAGCCCCTAAAGCATGACCTGTTAAGGATTTTGTTGAAGTAATGAAAGGCATTTCTTCGGGTGAAAATACTTCACGCAATGCACCTATTTCACGTTCATCACCAACAGGCGTGCTGGTACCGTGAGCATTGACATAATCAACCTTACCATCAGTAGTCGCCAGCGCCTGCTGCATACAACGAACAGCACCTTCGCCTGAAGGTTGCACCATATCATAGCCATCAGATGTGGCACCATAACCGGTTATTTCAGCATATATTTTCGCACCGCGAGCTTTTGCATGCTCCAGCTCTTCAAGCACAAGTACACCTCCACCGCCGGATATCACAAAACCATCACGGGTTAAGTCATATGCACGAGAAGCCGTAGTAGGCGTATCATTATATTTTGATGACATGGCTCCCATGGCATCAAACAGAACTGACATGGTCCAGTGCACTTCTTCACCGCCACCAGCAAAAACAATATCCTGTTTACCCATCTGAATCTGTTCCATCGCATTACCAATACAATGCGCACTGGTTGCACAAGCCGAGGTAATTGAGTAATTGATACCCTTTATCTTAAAAGGTGTTGCTAAACACGCAATATTAGTACTCGACATGGTACGTGGTACCATATAAGGTCCTACTTTCTTAATACCCTTTTCACGCAAGATATCTGCTGCAGCGACTAAGTTTGATGTAGAGGGACCACCTGATCCCATAATCAAACCGGTGCGCACATTGGAAACTTCATTCTCTTCCAGACCCGCATCGACAACAGCCTGCTGCATGGCAATATAATTAAAAGCCGCGCCATCACCCATAAAACGCTTAATTTTACGCTCAATAAAATCATCCAGATTTATATCAATCGCACCGCGCACATGGCTACGAAAACCTAATTCTTTATAGTCTTCAGCAAAACTAATACCTGACTTCCCTTCCTTTAAAGATGCAAGAACTTGTTCGCTGTTATTTCCAATACTAGAAACAATCCCTAGTCCAGTTATAACTATTCTTTTCATATCTCGCCTCTTAAAAATCTGTTGTATTTGTAAATAAACCTACACGTAAGTCTTTTGCTGTGTAGATTACTTTGCCATCAACTTCCATTGTTGCATCGGCAATTCCCATAACGAGTTTACGCATAATGACGCGCTTTAACTGAACACGATAGGTCACTGTTTTGGCTGTAGGTAATACCTGGCCAGTAAATTTTACTTCACCGACACCTAAAGCACGCCCTCTTCCAGGCCCACCTTTCCAGCCCAGATAAAAACCAACTAATTGCCACATTGCATCAAGTCCCAGGCATCCAGGCATAACCGGATCGCCTGCAAAATGACATTCAAAAAACCACAAATCCGGGTTAATATCTAGCTCAGCAACAATTTCGCCTTTATCAAATTCGCCACCCTCATCGGTAATAAGAGTAATGCGATCCATCATTAACATATTAGGTAAAGGCAATTTAGCATTGCCAGGACCAAAAAGACCATTATGTCCTGATTCTAATAAGTCTGCGCGATCATAACTATGCTGCTTTTGCATTCCAAATCCTGTTTCATTTTTTATAATTATACTTTCAGTCCGGCATTATACCCTGTTATTAATAAAGGTAGAAAAAATTATCATGGCTTTTCTATCGTAAAATACCTGCCAGATATAAAACCATTTACTTCTTTTCGGCAAACTTACGGGACTATAATTTACTATTTGTCTTTATATCTTGCATAAAATCATTCATACGCACTTCGCCACTTTGCATACGGCTTTGATAAATCAAGGCATAAGTCAGGACAGCAGCGACGTAAGCCCTGGTTTCTTTATAAGGGATTGTTTCTATCCAGATATCAGCCGCATAGTCCCGATCAATTTTAAGCCATCTATTAACATTATGCGGCCCTGCATTATAAGCGGCAGCCGCCAGAGCAAAATGCCCATCGAACTTATCTAACATTTGTTTGTAATAATAAGCACCAAATTTTAAATTTACCGATGGTTGCAATAAAACTGCCTTTGAACGCCAGGGATAGCGTATTTCTTTTGCTATCTGTTTACCTGTGCCTGGCATAATTTGCATAAGCCCCAACGCACCAGCAGGGGACCCTGCTGACGGGTCAAACATACTTTCCCTACGTACCAAGCCGTATATAATTGCGCTCTGCAACTGTTGTTTCAGAGCATTTTCCTCAATCTTTTCCTGATATTCAATAGGAAAGCGTAACGCTACATCATCCCAATACTTTGCTCTAGACACTGTCAGTATCGCTAACCTATGCCATTGCCATTGCTGGGCTATTTTTGCGGCTAGTAGTAAGTCATCAGTCTTCAAGTTACGCACAGCTTCCCACCAAAATTGTTGCGCTTCTTTTTCCATTTCCAGCGCTCGAAATTCGTTAATGATAACAAACTCATCTTGAGACAATAGACGTATCTTATTATTTTCACTCAATATTATTGGCTTATCAACTAAAGCATAATCTTGCTGCAAATAGTCAGCCGCCAAAAAACCATAATAACTACGTTCATTCGCAAGTTGCTTATAAATTGCCAGGCCTTTCTCGCGCTGATTAGTCTGTAATAATGCTTTAGCTTGCCAATATTGCCAGCGTTCCTGATTTTTTTCCTTGACCGATAAGTTTTGTAATGCCTGATCGACATGCTGCCAGTTATTTTCAATCAACGCCGCCCTGACTGCCCATATTCGTGTCGTTGCATCTAACTGAGCTAATTGATTAAAACGGGCATACGCTTTAGCTGATTTATTAAAGGCAAGCTGTAAAGCAATAGCTCGTTCAATCTGATAAATCTGGTCTTTAGTTAATTTAAAAGATGCTCTTTGTACATCCCATAATCCTGCCGCAGTATCTACATCAGCAGACACCATCCGCTGCATGGCATAAATAAACATTTCTGCCTGCTGTGATGTTGAAACTCCCGCAAAAAAATCTGTTTGCGAGATTAATTCAGGTTTTTTTACCAGCTGCAACCATTTTTCAGCATTTTCACGCTTAGCGGCACTGCTTAATTTTTTGACTAAATAAGTCGCTAAACCATAGTTTCTGGCCTTGGTCGCCAGCATAAACCGTTGCCAAATCAACTCCTGCGTTAAATGAGATGACTGCATAAATTTTGCCAGTAAAGGGTCGCAATCTTTGGGTAAACTAGAGCCCGTTAACCATAATTTTTGTGTAGCCTTTAAAGCTTTAGTCTTATAGTTGCGTTGATAATCTGCCCAATGATATCGACATTGTAATAATTTACTTTTAGAAGGCTGGTAATTTACAACAAAGGTATTCCACTTACCTTGCTTATAAAGATAATCTAGCCATTTCCAGCGTAATTTTTGTGTGTAAAGAGACGGTCTGGCAGTGTTCAAAAAATCCAGTATTTGCTTATCCTGATCTAAATGCAAACTTAGCCATTGATATTGCAAATAAAAATACAAAGGATATGCTTCCAAACCAGTGCTTACTGCCGCATAACCCTGATCATCACCCGCTGCTATCATCTCCTCGGCTTGCAAAAAGCCCTGGCGCTGTTGCTCAAGCACACCGGCATAACTCTCAAACAATCCAGAAAACACAAATAACAGCAAAATTTTCTGGCATTTATGCCACATAAGTCCCTTCTTGATTGTAGCTTTTCCACCTTTTTTAAACACAGTAACCCTCCAAATAAAGCTATAATCCATATTAAACATCAATAACAACCCAACCAAGTAAACATCGTGCTAAATCAAGACACGCCTAAAACAACTTTATATACATGGTCTTATATTTTAAATATCGTCAGGCAACACAAAAAAGAACTTATTAGCGCACAACTACTCGCTATTCTTGCAACCATTGCGACTGTGCCAGTACCACTGTTAATGCCCCTGCTGGTCGATGAAGTTTTGCTCAATAAACCAGGCTTTACCATACATACCATTAACCAATTTGCACCTGTTCACTACCAAACACCGGTACTTTATATCAGTGTTATATTAATCACCAGTCTTGTTTTAAGAACACTCGGGATTATTTTCAATATTATCCAGTCGCGTCAATTTTGCCGTATTTCCAAAGATATTATTTTTCATATCCGTAAAAAACAGATTAACCACCTTAAGCATATCTCTATGGCTGAATATGAGAGCTTAGGCAGTGGCACAGTCATCACTCATTTGGTCACAGACCTGGATACCATCGATACTTTTATCGGCAGTACCACCAGCAAACTACTTGTTGCCTGCTTAACCATTATTGGCACAGGCGCCATCCTGTTATGGATGCACTGGCAACTAGGCTTATTTATCTTATTGCTTAACCCTCTGGTGATCTTCTTTACGCGCAGCCTGGGCAAAAGAGTCAAAACCTTAAAGGCTAAAGAAAATTCTGCTTACGGCATTTTCCAGCAGGCTTTATCCGAAACCTTAGAAGCCATTCAGCAAATACGTGTCAGCAATCGGGAAACACATTATTATAAAAAACTGATTGATTCTGCAGCCGGGGTAAAAGAACACTCTATTTCCTTTACCTGGAAAAGTGATGCTGCAACCCGTTTCAGTTTCTTAATCTTCTTATTTGGCTTCGATATTTTTCGTGCGGCGGCCATGCTAATGGTGCTATATTCAAATTTAAGTATTGGTGAAATGCTCGCTGTCTTCGGCTACCTATGGTTTATGATGGCTCCAGTACAAGAAGTATTAGGCATACAATATTCCTTTTTTGGCGCTAAAGCGGCACTCACCCGTATCAATCGCCTGCAAGCCTTACAACAAGAACCGGTTTATCCTGCGCTTGAGAACCCCTTTAAAAACAAACATACCGTCAGTTTGCGCATCAAGGACTTGCATTTTAACTATGCCAATGACCAGGATGAGATATTAACAGGCATTAATTTATCCGTTAAAGCTGGAGAGAAAGTTGCTCTGGTTGGAGCCAGCGGCGGCGGTAAATCGACATTAATTCAAACCTTGATAGGCTTATACCCAGCTAAAAAAGGCATGATTTATTATGACGAGGTGCCGATTAATAAAATTGGTTTTGATCTGGTTCGAGAGCATGTAGTGACTGTTCTGCAACACCCCATACTATTTAATGATACGATTCGTGAAAACCTTGCCTTAGGTAAAATGGTTTCCGATAATGAATTATGGAATGCGCTTAAAATAGCGCAATTAAAGGACACCGTTAGCCAACTGGAAAAAGGCCTGGATACCATTATCGGGCGCCAGGGGATGCGCCTGTCAGGTGGACAAAGACAACGCATGGCTATCGCGCGTATGGTGGTTGCCAAGCCCAGTATCGTGGTTCTTGATGAAGCCACATCTGCCCTGGATACAGAAACCGAGCGCAAACTGCATCTAGCCCTGGCAGAATTCTTAAAAAACCGCACCACAATCATTATTGCCCATAGACTCAGCGCTATAAAACAAGCGGATCACGTATATGTGTTTGAACAAGGTAAAATTTGCGAACAAGGTAGCCACGAAAAATTAATCAGTCAAAATGGACTTTATGCAAAACTCTATGGAGAATACCAGCAATGATAGAACAAAAATATGACCTGCATTGCCACTCCAGTTTTTCCGATGGCGCACTCTCCCCGACCGAGCTTATTTTACGTGCCATAGAGCACGGTGTTACCACACTGGCTCTAACTGACCATGATACAGTTTCAGGTCTCTTCGAAGCACAACAAACTACTGAGCAACAACATACGCTGAATTTCATTCCCGGCATTGAACTTTCCTGCCTCTGGAATAAGAAAACATTCCATATATTAGGATTAAATATAGACGCCAAAAATACAGAGCTTCTAGCAGGAACTCGGCAATTACAAAATATTCGTATTGAGCGAGCCCAAAAAATTGCATCCCGATTAGAAAAAAACAAAATCCCGGGCGCTTTCGAAGCAGTAATTGATGCTGCAGGTCCTGGCATGATTACCCGCCCACACTTTGCTAATTTTTTAATTAAACAAGGTCATGTCAGCAGCATCCAAGAAGCCTTTGACCGTTATCTAGGGCAAGGTAAATCAGCTTTCGTAAATACCCAATGGGTGGAACTGGCAGATGCCATACACTGGATTAAAGCAGCTGGCGGCATTGCAGTATTAGCCCACCCTATGCGCTATAAACTCACGGCAAGCTGGATGCGCCGGTTTTTAACTGACTTTAAAACAATGGGTGGCCAGGGTATAGAAGTTATTACTGCACGCAGCAACCCTGACGAAATAAGACGAACAATTCATTTTGCCAAACAGTATGAACTTTATGGCTCAGTAGGCTCAGATTTTCATACTCCCAAAAACCAATGGGTAGAACTAGGTCGACTGACTTCACTGCCAAAAAATATCCCGCCTGTATGGGATTTATTTACTCATTAACAAAATTTTTCCTCTACAAACAAAATATTACAGAGAATCCTCAGAATTAAACAAAAATTTACTAGTCAAACCAAAAAAAAGCATTATAATAGTGAGCTCTCTATCAGAGATTGATGCCTCGGTGGCGAAATTGGTAGACGCAAGGGACTTAAAATCCCTCGCCTTCTGGGCGTGCCGGTTCGATTCCGGCCCGAGGCACCA
>CAYWLM010000050.1:0-20199 GCA_964459125.1 uncultured Methylomonas sp.
ACTGATATTTTAAGATTTTTTTAATTTGGCTGTGAGTTGTACGTAATCAGGTAACACTAAAGCCCAAATTCAAACACCAGTTTAATCGACACATAAAGCACCAGAACAATAGCTGCAATAAATAGAATAGTCTGCGCGGGGTAATGCCAAAGATTTTTTAAAAAGGTATTTGCCTCACCTGACTGTTTCATTAGGGCATATTCTTCTCTGATAACTTGTTGCCGCTCTAGCTGATATTCATCGATCAGATTTCGAGCATGTCCATGTTGCTGTTCATCTCGTAACCAGATGGCTGGCATAGAGATACCCCAGTTGCCAGCATTAGTTTCATAGAAATCAATCTGGTTTTCCTCCAATAACTCGCGTATATCATCCGCTTCATCATCAGGTACTTGTCTTAAAGAAAAAAGTAATAGGGCCATGGTTGTTTTTAGTTAGAATTTTTAATAACATTTTTCAGAGCCGGCCCACGCGACTCTTTGGTCTCCGCGCTACCACTCTGAATCCAGTAGCCGCATGGTTTTGATATGCGACCGGTTGATTTTTGTCTATCTATCGAGCTCAGACAAAGGAGTCGGTTCATGTGCTAGTCAATTTGTTGGCGGCAGTATAGTAAATAATCTTGGTGAGTCAGTTGTTTCATGCATACTGCGTATGATGTTAATTGCAAAGCCTTTGCTATGTAAGGCTTGATACCAGTGGATAATAGCCTGTAATTCTGATGATCCTCCTGCATGACCTGGGTAAGCAATGATACTGAGGATGCCTTGGGTACTTAGCAGGTTGATTGCTGCATTGAGTGCAGTTATCGTACTCTTTTTCTGAGTGATAATAGTGCTGTCTGCATGGGGTAGATAGCCTAGATTAAAAACGATGGCTGCGAATTTTTTATTTACTGGAATATGTTTAAGCATCTCTTCATGACCTGCATGAATTAAACTAACTTTATCTAAACAATGATTATTTTCCAGACGTAGACGTGTTGCCTTGAGTGCACTTTCCTGTATATCGAAAGCATAGGCTTTATGGCTATGTTGAGCTAAAAATAAGGTGTCATGGCCATTTCCCATAGTCGCATCAATAGTGAAGCTTTGATCAGACAAATAGGGCTGAATGGTTTTATGCGCGTCAGTGACTAAAGAGTGTTTGGTAAATCGTGTGCTGAGCATTTTTCTGCTATAAGATTATCATTGTGAGATGCATAAATGATTTCAACATCATTCTTCAGGTGTAAGGATGGTATTTATGCCATCTTGTGTTTTATCCAGTTCAGGGTAATCCAGGGTATAGTGTAACCCTCGGCTTTCTTTACGCGCTAAAGCACTTTGGATAATCAGATCTGCAACGATCACCAGATTACGTAATTCTAATAAATCACTGTTGATACGGTATTGATAATAGTACTCGGCAATTTCAGTTTTTAATATTTCCAGACGACGGGCAGCCCTTTGCAGACGCTGTGTTGTGCGCACTATGCCTACATAATTCCACATAAAACGACGCAGTTCATCCCAGTTCTGGGCAATCATGACGTCTTCTTCGGATGCTATGACTTTTGATTCATCCCAGTCAGGTATGGTAGGTAAGGCTTGTTTAAGGTCCTGCTGGAGAATATCTTCTTTGGCACGTTCAGCAAATACTAAGCATTCTAATAAAGAGTTACTTGCCATACGGTTGGCGCCATGCAAACCTGTATGTGCGACTTCACCCAGAGCATATAGACCAGGAATATCTGTTCTGGCAAAACTGTCTGTCATGATGCCGCCGCAGGTGTAATGTGCGGCAGGCACAACCGGGATCGGGTTTTTTGTAATGTCGATATTCAGATCGAGGCACTGCTGGTAAATTGAAGGAAAATGATCCTTTATAAAATCCGCAGGTTTATGGCTGATATCCAGATAAACACAATCAATACCGCGCTTTTTAATTTCATGATCTATCGCGCGCGCTACAATATCTCTTGGTGCAAGTTCGCCGCGTGAGTCATACTGATGCATAAAGGCATAACCATCAGGCAATACCAGCTTGCCGCCTTCACCACGTACTGCTTCGCTGATTAAAAATGAATGACCGTCAGGATGGTATAAACAGGTAGGGTGAAATTGCATGAATTCCATGTTGGCAATTTTACAGCCGGCACGCCAGGCTAAAGCAATACCATCTCCAGATGATATTTGGGGGTTTGTCGTATATAGATAGACTTTATTAGCGCCACCGGTTGCAATGGCAACAATGTTCGCAGTAATTGTTTTAACTTGGTTGCTTTGCGTATCTAAAACATAGGCACCCAGGACTCGTTGTTGTTTATATCCAAGTTTATGTGCGGTAATTAAATCAATCGCATTGTGATGCTCTAATAATGTGATATTTTGATGTTGTAGCGCTTTTTCTATTAGTGAGAGTGATAGCGCTTTTCCTGTTGCATCTGCATGATGTACGATTCGCCGTTCAGAATGACCGCCTTCCTGGTTAAGGTGTAATTCAGCTTCACCTTTTTTATTCTGCCGTTCAGTAAAAGCCATGCCTTGTTGATGCAGGAAGTCGATACTTTTTTTGCCATACTCGACTGTGAGTCTAACTATATCAGGGTCGCATAAGCCCGCGCCAGAAATAATAGTATCCTGGATATGCGATTCTATCGAGGTTTGCTGTGAGTCCAGAACTGCAGATATACCGCCTTGAGCATAGAAAGTACTACCTTCAGTCAAGGCAAATTTAGATAAAACTGCGATCTTGTAGTTATCTGCTAATTTAAGTGCCAGGCTGAGCCCTGCACCACCACTGCCAATGATAAGTACATCATAGTTTTCTTGCTTAGGCATGGTATATGGTAGTGTATGTTGGAATAGAACGTATCTGGAGTATCATTTGCAGTACATGCTCAAGGACTAGTTGCTAGCTATTATAGCGGTCAGGCATGATTTTGCGAAATTTCCTAGGTAGTCATACTTTATTAGTGATATAAATCGCGCTTGAGTCATTTTCTGGCACTTTACTTTAATATCATTTTTTTAAGCCTTTTTTCCTCTAAATTTAAGTCGGGAAAATATTTTATCATTATGAGTTCTAATACAATTATCAGAGTAGTATTTTGAAAACTATATATTTTTTTTCCTCTATCTTCTTATTCTGCATGCTAATTTCTGTAAGCTATGCCGAGCAAAAAAAGTCTATCAATGAACCCGTTATAAACGTTGATATTACACGCGACGGGATACAGAGCAAAATAGAAACTCTGACAGCAAAACAGGGAATAGATCCTGATAGCAAAGCAAAAGAACTGAAATGGTATCAGCTAACAGACGAGAATCTAGCCAATAAACAATGGTTTGAATTTCTTGCTCGTAGCTATCAAGACTTATTAAAGTCTGGGACAGACAAAAGGTCAGAAAAAAATTACCTAGACTTAAGTAAGGAATTAAATGTTCAATTCAAACTGGATGATGATATTTCAGAACAGGAATTAGAGCTGCAATTAACTAACCTGAAAAGCAAGCTAAGGGAGTTTGATGAAAAGTCTAGTCAATTAGACATAGAATTAACAAAACTGACTGATCGCCCGCAACAGATAAGAAAGGAAATGTTGGTTGCAAAGACCAGTATGGAAGCTGCTAACGTCAAGATTGCTGTGCCTCTTGGTGCAATAGAAAATAAATATGAATATGGGGCGCGGCAACTGTATTTAAAAACATTACTAGACGTATTATCAGCAGAATTAAACAAGTTAGAGCTAGAAGTCACTAGTATTCCAGCTCAAATCCAGTTAAACAAGTATGAGCAAGAAAAGCTTGCTGTGCAAAAAAGCTACTTAAAAGATATTATTGCAAAGCATGAGCAGTTGTCCGAAAAGTTCAGTGCAGATAAGGCTAAAAAGCTGGAGCAAGAATTATTAGAAATTGAGCAAGAAATTTCTCAGCAACCCTCAGTTATACAAGAGGTTATGCGTGAAAATATACAATGGCGGCGTGATCTACAAAGTCTTGGTAACTCTATTAATGAATATACACATGCACTAGATAATATTGAAGCATATCGCCATATCGTTGAAGAAAGTTTTAATAAAGCGGCAAAGCAAATAAAATTAGCTGGCTTAAGCCCTGTATTAGGTCGTTTATTACGTGAGCAAAGACGAAATTTAGCCAATAATAAAGTAAAATTTCAACAAGGCGTTAATATACAAGAAGCAACAGGCTTAATTACACTCGAACAATATCGTCTGGAAAACAGACAAAGTCAGTTGAATAACAAGGGTGCAATTGTTGCAACATTCCTAGAGCAACTTGCTCTTGAGCAAGAAAACTTCGCTTATGATAAAGAATTAATTGAACAAGAGTTAAATCAATTGTTGATTAAGCAGGAAATTGTGCTTGATGAATTAAATGATGCTTATACAAAAGGGTTAAAATTATTAGGAGATTATGATTTCTCTAAACAACAGTTACTAACGCAAATTAACCAATATGAAGTTTATCTGGATCAGAGGTTGTTGTGGGTTCCAAGCTCCAAGCCAGTAAGTCTGAATTTTCCGTTAGAAATTTATAACTCTTTCTTCTGGTTTGTATCACCCGATCACTGGACTTATCTTGTCGTTCAGTTTAAAAAGGCGGCAGAGTCTAGAATATTTTTTACAGTCATTGCATTTATTATTCTGTGTGTATTACTGTATGTAAAATCATATATTAAGCGCGAAAAAAATACCATTAAGCAGCAAGTAGCCAGGCATTATAGCGATAGAATTTATTATACATTTCAGTTGTTTCTGTTGAATGCTATATTAATATTACCCGTTCCTTTGAGTTTATATTTCTGTGGCTGGTTATTGAGTACACTGCCGATGAAAGAAAATTTTAGTCATGCGGTAGGCGCTGGACTTAGTAGTGTAGCCATCAGTTTTTTTGTAATACGATTTTTTTACCGGTTTCTGGAAACTCAGGGTGTCGCCGATTTGCATTTTAACTGGTCTGAAAAAATGGTAGTTTTCTTACGCCAACAAATTAACTGGATGCAGGTGCTTATTATTCCCTGTATTTTTTTTATTTATATGGTTCCGGTCAGTCTGGATGTTGATCATTATGAAAATCTCGGGCGCTTAGGTCTGGTTATAATGATGACTGTATTGACAATTTTCTTTGTCCGAGTCATGAGTAGTAAGCAATTATTCGTTAATGACTATTTTGTGGTTAATCCTAAGTTCTGGTGGACTAAGTTTAGATACGTCTGGTGGATTATATTAATCAGTTTCCCTCTGGTAATTATCTATTTTGCATTAATGGGTTACTATGCAAGTGCTCTGGAATTACAGCAAAAGATGATTTTAACTCTGCGCTTTATCTTTATAGCGATTATTCTGTACAGCCTGACTTTGCGTTGGTTAAATTTGATAAACCGTAAAATGGCCTTGCAAAATGTTCTGCAGAAGCGTAAATCACAGGAACTAAAAGAGAAAAAAGCCGGGGAGCCTAGTAGTGATGATGTGCTTTTAAATATTGAAGAAGAAATCTTTGATATTCCCAAAATAAATGTACAAACCTTAAGAATTCTTAATTTAGTAATTGGCATTGGTTTGTTGGTGAGTTTTTGGCTAATCTGGCAAAACATTCTCCCCGCTTTTTCATTTATGGATAATATCATTTTATGGCAACATGCAGTTATCATAGACCAGCAGCAAGTGTTTCAACCGATAACCATAAGTAATCTGTTACTCGCTGCTTTATATGTGTTTATTGTAATAACTGCTGTCATTAATTTTCCCGGATTGATGGATGTATTGTTTTTTCGAAAACTGGAAATAGAGCCGGGAACCCGTTATGCCATTAATCAGCTAACCAAGTATATGCTTATTACCATAGGTTTTATTTCGGTAGCGAATGTACTCGGCGGAAGCTGGTCGCAGGTTCAGTGGCTGGTGGCTGCATTGACAGTGGGTCTCGGATTCGGTTTACAAGAAATCTTTGCCAATATGGTTTCGGGGATTATCCTACTATTTGAGCGGCCGATTCGGGTTGGTGATACAGTAACTGTTGAAAACATTTCAGGCAAAGTGACGCGTATTCAGATGCGCGCTACAACCATCACTGACTGGAACCAAAAAGAGCTTATAGTACCAAATAAGTCTTTTATTACAAATCAATTAGTTAACTGGACATTAACCGATCAAGTTACTCGTGTGGTGATACCTATAGGTATTTCCTATGATGCCGATGTGGAAGCAGCACAAAAGATTATTGCAGAAACCGCTTTTTCTTCACCATTGGTACTTAAAGTGCCTGAGCCTAGTGTTTTATTCCTCGAATTTGGTGAAAGTTCTCTTAATTTTTCTATCAGGGTTTATGTAAGTGAATTGGGGCATCGTTTATTAGTAACAAACGATATCCACCTGCGGTTAGTCGTTGCTTTACGTAAAGCAGGCATAGAAATTCCATATCCGCAAAGGGATTTGCATCTACGCTCTGGCTTTCCCGAAGCTCCAGGAAATACAACACGGTCATAATTATGGAATTTAACGGAAAATTAGTGGTAGCTGTGTCATCCAGAGCCTTGTTTGATCTGGATGAATCTCATCAGATATTTGAAACAGAGGGAAAGGAGGCTTACTGTGCTTATCAGATAGAGCACGAAGAAGATATTCTGGCGCCTGGTTGGTTTTGGTTATGAGTTGGTCAGAAAACTATTGGCAATTAATATACCTTGCCGGAAAGCAGTAAGCCCTTAGTTGAAGTGATCTTACTGTCACAAAACACTACCGATACCGGATTGCGTATCTTTAATTCGATCGATCATTTCAAACTGAATATTACCCGTGCTGCGTTTATCAGTGGCATGAGCCCTTATGGGGATATAGCGGCTTTCGTGGCGCACCTGTTCTATTTTCTGATCATTCAGAGCGCATTTATCAAGAGCATGGCCTAGCAGCTTTTACCGAGAATGAGAAAGTGTCGGCAAAAATTTCCCTGCCAGGTGGGCCGTTTAAAGACTTTTTAGAAGTATTACAAGCGATACAAATGCAATTTGAAGATCATCAATCTCCGATTAGAACTTGCGCTGATCACAGCACGGTCGGCACCTGTGCATGAACGCGTGGTTGTAGTGGTCTAATAATCCTGTACTAAACTATAGGAGTTTATAATAACCCCTTAATCAAAGATGCAGACCAATGAGTAAATGAAAAAGTTATACAACAGAATTTAAACATGAAGCGGCCAGTTTGGTATTAGATCAGGCATATTCCATAAAGGATGCTTGCGAAGCTATGGGCGTTGGAACTACAGCAATGCGCCGTTGGGTCACTCAATTAAAAGAAGAGCGTCATGGTGTTACGCCAAAAGGAAGCCGAGCGATTACGTCTGATCAGCAAAAGATTCAAGATTTGGAAAGTCAGATAAAGAAACTAACGAGGGAGAAAGAGATTTTAAAAAAGGCCAGTGCCTTCTTTGCGAAAGAAATGAAGTAAAGTTTGACTTTATCAGAGACGAATCAGAGCCTTTCCCGATGATCTTTTTATGCCCGGTTATGCAGGTAAGCACATCAGCTTATTACGCCTGGAAGAAACGACCAGGGCGGCTGATCAGTGTAGATGTTTTACATCTCCATCGTTGTATGCAAGTGTTATTTAAGCAAAGCCGCAATAGCTTAGGTAACTGTGAAATGATGAAGAAACTACGTGAAGAAGGCTTTCAGATAGGCCGTTACAAAGTACGCAACTTAATGAAAAAGCTGAAGTTAAAAGTCACTCAGCGCGTTGCATACAAGGTAACAACCAAGAGAAAGCACAGTGATGAAGTTGCTTACAATTGGTTAAATCAGAACTTTAACCCTGTTGCACCCAATCAGGGATGGGCGGGTGATATTACCTACTTGAAAACAGGTGCAGGCTGGATGTATTTGGCAATCGTCATGGATCTATATTCGCGCCGTATCGTGGGCTGGTACATCAGTAAACGAATGACAACAGACTTGATCTGTAAAGCAATGATCATGGCTTACAACGTAAGACAACCGGCTAAAGGGTTAGTGTTTCACAATGATCGTGGATCGCAGTACACCAGTAAACGTTATCGTAAATTACTGGATGAATATGGTGTAAGAGCAAGCATGGGTGATGTGGGTGCCTGCTGGGGTAATGCGGTGGTTGAAGGCTTTTTCGGAAGCCTCAAACACGACTGGATATTTAAAATTTCTCAACCAACCGGAAAGCATATAAAGAAAGATGTAGTGGCTTACATGAGGTATTACAACCTTAAGAGGCTGCATACGACGAAGGGTGATCAGTCACTAATTAACTATGAAAATTCTCTGAAAAAAGTGTCCGGTTGGACTTGACCAGAACAGTCGTTGAAAGAACGTTTGCCTGGCTTTATCGATATCGCCGATTAAGTAAAGATTACGAAGTGCTAACCGATTCAAGCACTGCGTTTATTCATATTGCGATGATAAACCTGATGCTTGGGCGGCTTGATGGCTGATTCTTCGAACTTTTAAAACCGCACTTAGGCTCTGGAGAATCAGGAATTCATCGCTTTTTATTTTCTTAATTAAAACATGCTTTCACTACTGTGCCGGGGAGTGGAATAAATTCGAAAAAGTTTGAATTTTCTAGCTCGGACCAATAATGAGTTGAGTAGCTTAGTGATAATAGTGACATACTCGGATACCTTGGATTATGATACTTTAGTCTGGCTAGACTAAAGTATCATATCGCTTACAAATTCCTTTGCAACTCTGGTTTTCCAGCATTTAGAAACACAGTATCACGGTAGTTAATTTATTTAAGGCTGAAACTTATCTGCCTTCAAAAACGACCACTGATCTTGCTTGCACAAAGTAGTTATTATCGGCTATAGGAGTTTGTTTTTCTGGTTTGATAATACCCAGAGTTGAATTTGAAGCAGTATTAACAGCCAAATACCATTTGCGATTTTCAACTATCGGTATTTGCATATTGAGTTCATCTTCTGACATATTAAGTATGACATGTAAATCAGCTTCATTATCATCATCAACAGCCGCCGCTAAGGTAAAAGCGAGAACCTGTGATTCAAGATCTTGCCATTGTGGTGCACCAAGATTAACGCCATGCCATTGAATATCAGGAATATGTCGCCCAGGTACGACTTCACCGGTAAGAAAGCGCCTGCGCATCAGGGATGAGTGACGTTTGCGCAGCGCTATCATTTGCTGCACAAAAAGCAACATATCTGCATTTTTTTCGGTAAGACTCCAGTCAAACCAGGTTAATTCATTATCCTGGCAGTAGCCATTATTATTGCCATTCTGAGTATTAAGAACTTCATCACCCGAAAGTAGCATAGGTACACCCTGGCTTAATAAGAGTATAGCGAAACTATTTTTTGCTTGTTTTCTGCGCAATTCAAGTATGTCGATATCATCTGTTTCCCCCTCCGCACCACAGTTATAGCTCATGTTATGATCACCACCATCGCGGTTATCTTCGCCATTCGCCAGGTTGTGTTTGTGGTGATAGCTGACCAGATCATTCAGAGTAAAGCCATCATGACAGGTAATAAAGTTAATACTGTTTATGGGTAAACGGTCCTGGTGTTTATAGAGGTCGCTACTAGCACAGAGCCGGGTAGCTACTTCTGCAGTCAGCCCCTTATCTCCACGGATAAAACGACGCATGCTATCGCGGTATTTTCCATTCCATTCTCCCCAGCGGTAACCAGGAAAGCTACCTACTTGATACAGCCCGGTTGCATCCCATGCCTCAGCGATCAATTTGGTTTTTGCTAGTTGTTCCGAAAGTTCGATGCCCCATAAAACAGGTGGGTCCTGGAGTACTTCACCATTTTGACCGCGAGCCAGGGCACTTGCCAGGTCGAAGCGGAAACCATCGACATGCATTTCTCGCACCCAATATTCCAGGCAACTGATAATAAAATTAGCTACTACGGGGTGATTGGCATTAACTGTGTTGCCACAGCCAGTGTAATCACGAAAATTTCTTTTATCGTGAGCATCCAGATGATAAAAAATACTGCTGCCTATGCCTCTAAAATTAATCACAGGTCCATCAGAACCCGCTTCAGATGTGTGATTAAAAACCACATCCATTATTACCCCAATTTGCGCCTTATGCAGTGCTTTAACCAGATCACGGAATTCCTCTAGATGGGTTCCTTTTTCTGGAGTCACGCAATATCCGGGGTGGGGGCTGAAAAAGCTATGTGTACTATAGCCCCAGTAATTCTTTAAGCCTAGTGATGCTGTTCCTCGAGGAATATCTTGTTCATCAAAAGCCATGACGGGCATTAACTCAACATGAGAAATACCTAGAGCTTTCAGGTAAGGTATTTTTTCAATCAAGGCAGAAAATGTACCAGGGTTTTTTACACCTGATAATTTATCACGGGTAAAGCCACCAACGTGTAATTCGTAAATAATGGCATTTTCGCTTTTGAATGAATAGGCTGTGTCTCCCTCCCAGTCATAATTTTCGTTAACAACCAGGCTGCGCATTGCTGTATGGCCATTATCACCCAGTAAGCATGCTTTACTTCTGTCCCAAAGTTTATCGCTTATAACTCGTGCTAATGGATCAAGTAGATGCTTTTCTTTATCAAAGCGTAATCCGTTTTCAGAAGGGCAATGTGGTCCATTCATACGCCATGTATACCAGGTGCCAGCAGGAAGCTCATGAATATGGACATGCCAGGTATAAAATGTTTTATTTATTTCGTCTTCCAGGTGAATAACCTGAATCGGTTCAAGGTTATCGGTGCTGTCATAGAGCAAAAGTTCTACAGCGGTAGCGTGACGGCTAAAAATGGAAAAATTAACACCATCGAGTTTTAATTTTGCACCCATTGGGTAAGGTGATCCTGGGGAGGTTTTGAATGTCTTTTTCACGGGGACTGTAGTTGTATTTTTAAAGTTGAAACTGCTAATTAGTTTTGTCGGTAAGCGGCGAAAACTAGCTTTAATTGAGAGAATGCGATTGTGCATACTAAGTTTTTTATCATGATAATCAGTGGTCATCCTGCAAGATGTAGATAAACTGGAAGGTAATGCTACTGGAAGGCCGAATTGGGTTTACTTGAAATGATGTACAGGGCATCGCTGTTCGCGCAAACTGATAATTGGCCAGTCTGCTTGCTCGGCATATTGTTTCAACAAATCATCGGGATTGACTGCAACAGGGTGGTCAACCAGTTTTAAAAGCGGTAAATCATTATGTGAATCACTATAGAACCAGCTTCCTTTTAGATTATAACCGGTATCTTGTAACCATTGTTGTAAGCGGGTGACTTTTCCTTCCTGAAAACACGGAATACCCGATACTTTACCAGTATATCTGTTAGCTACCAGTTCGGGTATGGTAGCTAATAAATGCTTAATACCATATAAATTTACTATAGGTTCGGTAACAAATTGATTAGTCGCAGTAATAACTAGTATGGTGTCGCCCATCTGTTGATGCTTACTGATCAACTCTTGCGCCGGGGCTAATAAAATAGGCTGTATCACTTCTGTTATAAACTGTGAGCGCCATTGATATAGATTTTCCAGAGTATTGTCAGCGAGTGGTTTTAAAGAAAAGTTCAGGAATTCCATAATATCTAATTGACCTTGTTTATATTCCTGATAAAAGCGTTCATTTTCTTGTGCATAATAACTTGCATCGACAATTTTCTGATCAACTAAAAATTGCCCCCATAAATAATCACTATCATCTGCAAGCAAGGTATTGTCTAAATCGAAAATCGCTAAGCTCATGGTAAATTTGTTTTCCGTTAATTCTTATTAGCTGATAGCATCACTCAGGTATTTATGGAACAATGGACGCATGAGTAATGCATAGGGACTGAATAACAAGAGTTCCTATATGTTCAGCTATAGATTTTATCATTACAAGTCTTATTGCGAACAGTAAAAAATAGGTTTTAAAAAATGATTGATTCAAAAGGATACCGATCTAATGTCGGCATCATCCTTTGTAATGCGCAAGGTCATGTCTTTTGGGCAAAACGGTCGCGTGTCAATTCATGGCAGTTTCCTCAAGGAGGGATGGAAGTGGGGGAAGATCCTGAGCAGGCAATGTTCCGTGAGCTTCGTGAAGAAACGGGCCTGGATGCAAAGCATGTCGTAATTATTGGGCGCACACGATATTGGTTGAGGTACAGGTTACCGGAAAAATATATTCGGCGTAATTCACTCCCCTTATGTGTTGGGCAAAAGCAGATTTGGTATTTGTTAAAACTAGTCGGAGATGAAGCTAATGTTATCCTCGACAGACATAATAAGCCTGAATTTGATGATTGGCAATGGGTTGAATATTGGGAGCCACTAAAATCAGTAGTTTATTTTAAGCGTAAAGTGTACCGCAAAGCGATGATGGAGTTAGGGGCTTTTTTAATGTTGAATTCAGTTGATGTGGATGCGACTAGCTATTTATCAAATGATAATATGAGCGAACATCAATAATGAAATCGTTTTTGTTTGTGATGCAAAAAGCCGCATATGGAGGATCTAAAGTACAGGAAGTTTTAGATCAGGTATTAATTGCATCCGCTTTTGATCAACAAGTCAGTATGATGCTATTAGATGACGCGGTCTACCATTTGCAGAAAGATCAACTTAGTGAACAGATAGCCTGTAAAGATATTGCTGCGATTTATCGTTCTTTAGAAATCTATGATATTGAGAATATCTATGTTGAACAAGAGTCATTAACTCAACGTGGATTAAGTCAAGATGCGTTGCTAATTCCAGTAACGTTGATAAAAAGACAAGACATTGCAGCAACTATCAATAGATTTGATGTTGTTTTAAGTGCTTAATAGTTAAATCCGTTAATACTTAGCACTTGTCCTGCCTGCTTCTGCTAAAATACTATTTTTTAAATAGCGACCAACCACACTTAAGCTCGTTGCTGTTCACTCTTTTATTTATACACAATGGATTTACAACATATACGAAATTTCTCGATTATTGCACATATCGATCATGGGAAATCAACGTTAGCCGACCGTTTTATTCAGTTATGCGATGGCTTATCTGACCGTGAAATGAATACGCAAGTTCTTGATTCTATGGATATAGAACGAGAACGAGGGATTACTATTAAAGCGCAAAGTGTCACTCTGAATTTTACGGCAAAAAACGGCGAAATTTACCAGTTAAACTTTATTGATACCCCTGGGCATGTGGATTTTTCTTATGAAGTCTCGCGTTCATTAGCAGCTTGTGAGGGGGCTATTCTGGTTGTCGATGCCGCACAAGGTGTCGAAGCGCAAAGTGTTGCCAACTGCTATACAGCTATTGAACTAGGCCTGGAAGTCATGCCTGTGTTAAATAAAATTGATTTACCTTCAGCTGATCCTGACAAAGTCATTAAAGAAATTGAAGATATCATTGGTATTCCGGCAGAACAAGCTTTGCGAATTAGTGCCAAAACTGGCTTGGGTGTTGCTGAAGTTTTAGAAGAACTTATTCATGTTATTCCTCCGCCAGAAGGCGATGTAAACGGTCCCTTACAGGCGCTTATTATTGACTCCTGGTTTGATAATTATTTAGGTGTTGTATCACTAGTAAAAATTGTTAATGGGAGTTTACGTAAAAAGCAAAAAATTACCATTATGTCCACGGGGAATAGCTTTATTGCTGAACGAATTGGCATTTTTACCCCTAAACGATTAGATACACTGGAATTGAAAACAGGGCAGGTAGGTTTTGTTGTCGGCGCTATTAAAGACATTTTTGGTGCACCAGTAGGTGATACAATTACCCTGACTGGGAATCCTTGTGCCAAGGCATTGCCTGGGTTCCAGAAAGTTCAGCCAAGAGTTTTTGCTGGGCTGTATCCGGTCAGCTCAGACGATTACGAAGATTTACGTGAATCATTAAGTAAGTTGCGTTTAAATGATGCGGCATTGCAATATGAACCTGAATCCTCGCAAGCCTTAGGTTTCGGTTTTCGCTGTGGTTTTCTGGGTATGTTACACATGGAAATCATACAAGAACGTCTGGAACGTGAATATGATGTTAATTTAATTACCACCGCACCAACAGTAATTTACGAGGTAGAAACCAATAAAGGCGACGTATTATATGTGGATAATCCGGCCAATCTACCTGATGTTGGTTCCATAAAAATGATTCGAGAGCCGATTATTCAAGCGAATATTCTGGTTCCTCAGGAATATTTGGGAAACGTCATTACCCTGTGCATTAAAAAACGTGGTGTACAGGTCAATATGCAATATCTGGGCAGTCAGGTTTCATTACATTATGAACTCCCCTTAAGTGAAGTAGTACTGGATTTCTTTGATCGTCTTAAGTCCGTTAGTCGGGGCTATGCTTCTTTTGAATATGAGTTCAAACGCTTTGAAGAAGCGGCTTTGGTTAAATTAGATATTTTGATTAATGGTGATAGAGTCGATGCACTATCGATTATTGTACACAGGGATTTAAGCCAAACGCGAGGGCGTGAATTAGTGGAGAAAATGAAAGAGTTAATTCCACGGCAAATGTATGAAGTTGCGATTCAAGCCGCTATTGGTGGCAAAATTATTGCCCGATCTACTGTTAAATCAATGGGCAAGAATGTGACCGCAAAATGTTATGGCGGAGATATTAGCCGTAAGAAAAAATTATTAGAGAAACAGAAAGCAGGAAAGAAACGCATGAAACAGGTAGGCAATATTGAAATTCCACAAGAAGCCTTTTTGGCAGTCTTACAAGTTAATAAAGAATCTTAAGGTAGGACACAGATATGAATTTTGATTTCTCGTTTTTTTTATTTTCCGCAACTGTAGTAACAGGAATTATCTGGGGTGGCTATTTATATTATCTTAGACGTAGCAATACTGAATATATAGAAGAAAATGAACCACTTATTGTTGAATACGCACGCTCATTTTTTCCGGTAGTCTTAATCGTTTTTATATTACGTTCATTTATTGCAGAGCCGTTCAGAATTCCGTCAGCTTCTATGATGCCAACGTTATTAATAGGTGATTTTATTTTAGTTAATAAATTCATCTATGGTATCCGTATACCGGTTATCAATAAAAAAATAATTGAAATTAACGAACCTGAACGTGGTGATGCCGTGGTTTTTCGTTATCCTAAAAATCCAAGCGTTGATTATATTAAACGTGTTATTGGTTTGCCTGGTGACCGAATTACTTATTTCAATAAACAATTAACCATTAACGGCATTTTAATGCAGCAAGTTTCATTAGGCCGTTATCAAGGGGTAGGGCAGGGGAAAACGATGACTGGAGCTGAACTCATCAGTGAAGATTTACAGACTGTTGAACATGATATTTTAATCAATCATAATGCGCCTAATATTAAAGGAACATTTATTGTACCGAAAGGGCACTATTTTGTTATGGGTGATAACCGGGATAACAGTAATGACAGTCGTTATTGGGGAACTGTGCCTGAAGAAAATCTGGTAGGTAGAGCTTTTTATATCTGGATGAACTGGGACTGGGAAAATACCGGTATCGGTTTTAATCGTATTGGTACCGTTATTAAATAACACGAGGTCGCATATGTATACTACTCATAAAAAGCAACAGGGAATAACTTTAATTT
The DNA here is from genome assembly GCA_964459125.1 of uncultured Methylomonas sp. Lineage (GTDB taxonomy): Bacteria > Pseudomonadota > Gammaproteobacteria > Methylococcales > Methylomonadaceae > Methyloprofundus. The sequence continues at coordinate 15,565 of CAYWLM010000050.1, forward strand.
CTTTGATTTTAATTTTAGGGCTTATCGCATTTTTAACTTTATTGGTTTTAAAAATAAGCCCTATTTATATGAACCATAGTAAAGTCGTTCATGCTTTGGAAACCTTAAAGCATCGCACAGATATAGAGAAAAAAAGCAAGACAGAAGTATGGAACTCACTTCAAAAGCAATTTAATATGAACTATGTCTATGATGTTAAACAGAAGGATGTAAAAATTACCTCTAGGGGAGGATACTTAAAAGTGCAGATCATTTATCATGTTAAAGAACTGATTTATGGTAATTTAAGCGTCTGGGTAGATTTTGATAATTCCATAGAAGTAGGGGTTAAATGATCAAGGCGCCTGAACGTCTTAGTAAAAAACTAGGGCTGAGTTTTAACCAACCTGAGTGGTTCGTTTTAGCGCTTACACATCGTAGTATAGGGGCTAAAAACAATGAACGTCTGGAATTTTTAGGTGATTCCATTCTAGGCTTTGTTATCGCAGAAGCTCTGTTTGAAAAATTCCCGGAGGCTCCTGAAGGTGTTTTAAGTCGTCTCAGAGCCAGTCTGGTCAATCAGGAATCTTTAGCCGAATTGGCACGTCTGCATAACTTTGGTGATTATCTTATTTTGGGTTCGGGTGAATTAAAAAGTGGTGGTTATCGCCGAGCATCTATCTTATCCGATGCTGTCGAAGCAGTTATGGGCGCGATAATAAAAGATCAAGGCATTGATAATTGTAAGGCCTGGATTCTGGATTTATTTTCTGATCGTATAGCAGCGCTGCATCTAGATAATTGGCAAAAAGATCCTAAAACACGTTTACAGGAGTATTTGCAAGCTCGGCAATTAGCTATTCCTGACTATTCTTTAATTAGCCAGACGGGTTTGCCACATGAACAAATCTTTAAAGTAGAATGCTCAATTGCTTTATTTGATAAAAAATTTACCGGAGTCGGCGTTTCAAGAAAAAAAGCCGAACAACAATCAGCAGAGCTTATGCTTGCACAAATAGCCAGGAATTCAAAATGAATTGCGGATATGTGGCCTTTATTGGTCAGCCCAATGTTGGAAAATCGACCCTGATGAATCATTTATTAGGGCAAAAAATCAGTATTACATCACGTAAACCTCAAACCACGCGGCACCAGATTTTAGGTATTAAAACCAGTGATAAAGGTCAGGCTATCTATATGGATACCCCGGGTATGCATGAAAGTAGTAAAAAAGCCTTTAATCGCTATCTTAATAGAACAGCAGATACGACACTTTTGGGTGTAGACTTGGTAGTCTGGCTTATTGATGGCCTGGCATGGCAAGAATATGATGAGGTTATTTTTAAAAAATTAGAGCGTGTAAATATCCCTGTTATTCTTGCAGTTAATAAAATCGACAGAGTTAAAAACAAGGAAGCTATTTTTGCTTTTTTTGCTGATGCACAAAAGAAATTCCCTTTTCAAGAGATAGTGCCGATATCTGCCTTAAAACAGACCAATCTGGATGTATTAGATAATCTAATTATGCAACTATTACCGGAAGGTAATACTATTTATCCAGAAGACCAGATTACCGATCGACCTGAACGTTTTTTAGTTGCTGAGATTATTAGAGAAAAATTAACTCGCCGCCTGGGGGATGAATTACCTTATGCCCTAACTGTAGAAATTGAAAAATATGAAGAACTGCCGCATGTTACTAAAATTTATGCACTTATCTGGGTAGAACGCGAAACTCAAAAAAATATAGTGATAGGGAAACATGGCGAATTTCTTAAAAACATTGGTATGGAAGCTAGAAAAGATATCGAAAACCTAATTGGCTCTAAGGTATATTTGCAGTTGTGGGTCAAGGTTAAATCGGGCTGGTCTGATAATGAACGTGCTTTACAAAGCCTGGGCTTTAAAGAATAACTTTATGCCTCAAAGCCTGCAAGCGGGTTTTTTATTACACCACCAGAATTATCAGGAAAGTAGCCTGATCATTGATGTATTTACTCAGACATCTGGACGTGTTTCGCTGATAGCCAAAGGTGTCAGACGCCAAAAGGCTCAATTCCTGGGTCTGTTGCGGCCTTTTATCCCACTAAATATTAGCTATATTGGTTCGGGTAATCTTAAAACATTAAGCCATGTGGAAACAGGCCAGTCAGATACGATTCTTCCTGGTCTTAATACATACTGTGGCTTTTATATTAATGAACTCTTAAGGCACTTTATACCTGTTGGCGAGCCATATCCTGATGTGTTCCTTAATTATCTGATCTGTTTACAACAATTAAAGTCAACTCGCGAGATCGAGGCTGCCTTACGTACTTTCGAGATCCTGTTACTACAAGCGATAGGCTATGGCTTGCAATTGGAAGTTGATTACCAGACACAGTTACCTATTCAGGCAACTCACACCTATCAATACGATTTAGAGCAAGGGCCAACTATTAATGATAATGGTCAGATTCCTGGTGCCACACTGATCGCCATGCAACATGCAAGCTATAGCGATACGCAGCAATTAAATACAGCAAAGCGATTAATGCGCCAGATAATCGATTTTTATTTGCAAGGTAAGCCCCTGAAAAGTCGTATTCTAATTTCTAAACTTATACAAAAAGAATCATGCAAGAGCAATTAATCTTATTAGGGGTCAATATTGATCATATAGCGACCTTAAGACAGGCAAGAGGGACTAGTTACCCTGAACCAGTGCAGGCAGCTTTAATAGCAGAGCAAGCTGGAGCTGATGGTATTACGGCTCACTTGCGAGAAGACCGTCGACATATGCAAGATCGAGACATGTATTTATTAAAAGATATCATCCATACTCGGCTAAATTTTGAAATGGCAGTGACTGATGAAATGCTTAAAATTGCCAGCCAGGTAAAACCTTTTGCCTGCTGTCTGGTACCCGAAAAACGAGAAGAGCTAACCACAGAAGGCGGCTTAGATGTTTCCTCAAGCCTGGATAAAATGAAACACGCCTGTGCATATCTGGCGGCGTCTGATATAGAAGTGTCGCTTTTTATCGACCCTGAAGAACAGCAAATCGATGCTGCTGTCAGCGCTGGTGCGCCAGTGATAGAATTACATACCGGACGTTACGCAGATGCAGTTAATCAACAACAACGCAAAAATGAACTAAAGCGAATCCAGAAAGCCGCAAGTTATGCTCACAGTGCAGGACTGCAAGTCAATGCGGGCCATGGTTTAACTTTATACAATGTTGAGGAAATTTGCAAAATACCTGAGATAGTTGAATTAAATATCGGTCATGCTATTATTGCTCAAGCCGTTTTTTCGGGTTTAGAAATAGCCGTTAGAGATATGAAACGTACTATGAGAAATGCTAGACTCTGATACATAATATAAGCGTTCATTAACCAACATTAGTTGGAGATAGAGTAGAAAATCAAGATCTTATGTTCAATGAAATTGAAAAAATATGCTTTATTTTCAGTAGACCGATGGGCTAGTAGAGCGCCAGGCAGTAGAAATGGCTGTTCGTTTTTTCTCAGAGTCTTATGAAGTTTTCTACTAAATTTACTTATTGCAGTAATTCTCGCACTTGATCGAATCAATCAAAATGGCATTAAGATCATTTAATTCCGCAACAATTATTTAATAATGGCGAATGAGTTGAGCATAAAATGAGCGGCGCACCCGGAACGAAATTAACTCACCAGAAGTATTTGTATCGCTAATAAATTCCGACCTGATATTTATGATTACCCCGCTCCTCAGATAGGAGAAACCTTTATTATTTGTAGCGATGACTTTTGGAGGTATAGTCATTTCTAGTGTATTAGTTAAAAAGATAGCGCTAGAAGAATGCTTGCCACTGCCGCTGCCAGTGAAGTCGAAATCGACGGTTTTATCGAGCAGTACGATGCTTTAAAAACATCCGATAGTAAAGCGGCTATTCTACCGAATAAGATAGCAAGGTCTCTGATGACATTCGTCCTGCCCTACACAATAATGAACTATACAGTGACAAAGCTAACCAAAGGCCCGATGCCGAAATGGCTGAGAAGAACCAACAATTAACAGTACTGACTCCCGTTACAAAACAAAAGGGACAAAAACAGGAGCAATGGTTATCCACCGCTGTTTCACGCATTCGCCAGCCAATTGAGACTTTGTTCGGTTGGATCGAAGAAAAAACAGGGATTGAATGTGCTGGCAAAGTTCGTTGTTACAACGGATTGATGATTCACGTATTCGGAAAATGAGCAGTGGCTATGTTTTTCTGGAATTACCTACGTGAGCGCTCTTAATTCACATTAAAGTGTTTATACATAGTATGATTATTAAATTATATTTATTAAACTGATACTCTCTATTTTTTTAAAGAAGCAACAAGAAAGAAGATAAAAATTCCAGTATGAGCTCTTGTCAAATTGACAATCATCATTCGTCCATCGAGGAATTAAGGCTTATAGTGTCTGCTAATAGACTTGTAGCCAATGCGCAAATATTAACTAGATCTTTAATCTAATATTTTCTAAAATAGCCATATTAAAAATAAAACAAGGAATATCATGATACCTGTAATACTATCTGGTGGTTCAGGAACCCGTTTATGGCCTTTATCTCGAGGTGCATATCCCAAGCAGTTTTTGCCTCTGGTTTCAGATAAAACCATGGTACAGGAGACAGTAC
>CAYWLM010000051.1:0-20128 GCA_964459125.1 uncultured Methylomonas sp.
AAGAATTGCGCGAAATGTTTGACCATCATTTACTGGATAAATTACGCGAGCAGACCGGGGCCTTAAAAGCCTTTCCCGAGCCTTTTGATAAGGTATCACGGGCGGCGAGAACTTGAATTGTATTAATAAACCCACCTTTAGGGATGCAATTCGAAATAACTTAGACACGCTATTTTTTCAGAGCGCTGGCAGTCTACATTTTGCAGGCAGACTGACAGTGCTCCTAAGTTGAATAGTATGTTATGCACATTTCTTAGATAAATCTGATCAGGGTAACGGAATTGCTCCCGTCATCTGTCCCAGTCGAGCAGACCAAAAGATATTTCTATTTTAGTCCTATAGAGCAATAACTTACAGAATGAAGGGCCTGTCATTCTGCTCTTGAGTAAAATCATTTCGAGGCTAATCAAACTTCAACTCATGTATAAGGCCTCATGGCTTGCGCCCATCGTGCTTAACATTTGTTTACCCAGTTTACTTCTGGTGTTTACTACCCAGGCAGATTCCGCGCTTTCACCCCACTGAAACTAGCCGTACACGCATTGATTTATGCCTGCTAAATTCCAGAATATAGCATGTGAGTATTTATGTTTTGTTATCAGATTCACTTTCAAGCGCTGGTTATTTGTGTTTGGAAGATGCCATTACAATCAAAGTCCAGCCTCGGAAACTAATATCAACGCTCAGTGAAAAAGCAATAAACCACAGGGATGCTGGCCAATCAACCCAGATCATTATTCCGAGTAGAATTGAAATTAACCCCGTCAATCTGTTAGAAAAAGGGTTAGGGATTTCCGCAACGGATAACAGAATATTTCGGTATATACCTTGAGTAAGCATATAACCAACAATCAAAAGGTTTAAATTATTAGCTTCACCACCTTCGGTACTTAGAAAGACCAAAAAGCCAACCACAACATCTAAAATTCCGCCGTGCATATTATACAAAAAACCTTGTGAGGTTTCTGATGCCAAAGCATCAATACAGCGAAAAACGCCTACTATTAGTACCACTAGACTAATAACAGGAATCCAGGAAGCATTTTCCCCCAGTAAGTATACGTTAGGTGAAACCAGGCTTAAGATGGCCATTATAATGCCAATACAAACCATTACTGTGCCTCGGATTTTGAACCACCTAGGCCTTGAAGTGAACTGAATGAATTCAGCATTTATTTTTGACATTATTTGCCCATATTGTGTGTGTTTAAAAAGTAAGTAAAAAAATAAGCTTTTGTATTCTATTGTTTAAAGATTACTCAGACTGATAAGTACAGAGCCATCTTTTTCATAATCACCATTTTCTATGAGCTCTCTTGCTGCTTCCTGAATAGCCTCTCTATGCAGATTAACAGAATGCATGGCTTTATCTTCAGTAGCTCCATATTTATGCTGCAAAATTTTCAGGGGAATTCTGCAAAGTATCCTTTTTTTATCTAGTGTTGCTGCAATTGTAGCAACTTTAGTTGTAGCGTTCCAGCTCTCAAGTTTAGGAAAAGAAATCATAGTTTCCCCTCAAGCTGGCACTCCTGCTGAAGTGCCATAGATTTTTTACTTTTCATATTTATTATACTGTTTATTTTCATTTGTATAGTTCCTTAAAAATAGATGGATATGTAGGGGGTTCTAATCAGTCAATCTAGTTCCCTCATATTATTCTTTGCCCGATTTGTTGAGAATGTATTGACGTGAGTCAATTTGTCATTGTAAATTTTATAAGCGCTCAATCCAGCATCTGATTTCTGGAACTGATGCAGTATAATCTGGGGTTGTGATTGTACTGTTTTAGCCGAGGTATGCTGAAAGTAGGTCTTTTCTGATCTATCTAGTCTATACATTACTAGTGCCTATTGCAGTTTTGCAGAGCTCAGGCAGGAATGGTTCCACGCTAGATTTTAGTCCATTTAATATTGCTGCCTTCGCTACCTCTCTGTCATCAAAATGAAGCGTTTCTGACTTAAAAATCTGATAGGTTTCATGTCCTTTTCCAGCTAGAAGCACAACGTCATTATCTTGAGCATGATTAATAATAAATTCTATTGCCTTTGTTCTATTTTGAACCATCACATAGTTATGGAAATTCGGACCTATCCCCGATTTAATTTCAGCCATAATATGCTGGCTATCTTCCATGCGTGGATTATCTTCTGTGATCACCAGAAAATCAGCAGTATCACTAGCAATTTTGCCCATTTTTGCACACCGTCCAGGATCCCGGTTTCCATCACAACCAAAAAGTACTAATAACTGTCCTTGCTGATTTCGGGCAATAGTTTTGAGTGTTTTTAAGACATTTTCGAGACCATCAGGTGTATGTGCATAATCAACCACTACCATAAAGGCTTGTCCTGCATCAACGATTTCCAGACAACCTCTAGGTGATGAACAGGAAGATAAAGTTTTCTGAATAATGCTTTCAGAAATATTAATATGTCGAAGTATGTTCGTTGCTGCCTTAATGTTTAATAGATTAAAGTGTCCTAAGAGTTTGGTCGTAAAGTATATCGGTTCTTTTTTAAATTGTTGTGGATAAATTGTATGTGCAGTACCTTCACGCATAAAACCTAACTTTGTCTGTTGATATGTTTCAAACGTTTTATGGTAATACAGATGATCTTGCGTAATATTTGTCAATAATTTGATATTAAAATCAATATTTGAAATTCTAGCCTGGTCGATTTCTTCTGCAGTCACTTCCATAATAAAATGCGTCCCACCTTGTTCTAAGTGATCTCGCATAGACTTTACAATATCAACTGATTCTGTTGTGGAGAGGTCTTTATTGCCCAAGTTCATTGTATCTAGGACAAAAGGCTTGTATCCTGCTGATTTCAGGACTTCTCCAATTAAGTATGCAACCGATGTTTTTCCATTAGTGCCGGTAATACCAATAACATAAAGGTCCTTAGAAGGGTGTCTGCTAGGATCTACCTTTATGGGTATCGAGTCTTTATTAATGAGAACGTTACTTGGATGACTTTTCAAAGAAAGTCGTTCACGCTTTGATGGTAGTTGGGAATCAAAATTATAATCACAATTTAGCTTAAGTAGCTGTAAAGAAGATTGAGCTTTTTTATATGAAATATGCGGGCTTTTAGATACACGGATTTCAGATGTAAGCGCTGTTTTCTCTGTCTTTTTACTTACATGATCATAAGATTGTTTTAAATTATGCGTTTCAAGGTTTTTAATTGAGTAGCCTCTTATATGTTTTAGAACATGAAATTATAAATTTCATGTTACTGGCTTTTACAGCCATTACAGTTTTTTAACTGTTATCATTTTTGATATTGTCTATATAGTACTTTTTTGCTAAAAAGTTCTTTGAGAAACGAGTGGCAGGACTTTACACTACCTGTTTTTTAGATTTTGGTATCTATATCGTTGAGAGGAATCACACTCCTCCAGTATTCAGTTATATGTATAACTATTAACGTTCATAGCGTAGAATTTGCCCGCGAAAAGGCTGTGTCAGATAGTCAGTGTTCTCTGGTTTACCTTGGCTATGCGAATAACCCAAAGTTATCATTTTTTTACTGAATCGAGCATGGTAACTACGTCCAGGATCGACAATAATTACTTCACAATGGGGTTTAGCGTGCAGATTAATAAAACCGGATAATAGATCAACATGATCGCCTTCATACAGTAAATCACTACCTACAATTAGATCAAACTCACCTAAACTACTTTTTTTATCACCCCATCCAGTGCGCACGAAAGGTATGGCTTTACCTTTGTTAAGTAGAGTATTTTCTAGTAAAAACTGTTCCGCTTCCGGGTGGTAGTCTGTAGCAGTAATATCAGCGAGGCGATGGTTCAGTATTAAACTTGTCAAACCTATTCCACAACCTACTTCTAAAATACGTTTCCCTGCAATTTTATAATCAAATAGAAGATGGGCAAGCACTTCACTCGATTGCCAGACAACACCGAATAATGACCAGATAGCTGATGATATGCCAAGTTTTTTGGCAATATCATCAACGTCGAGATATTGTTGTTTATCGCGTAACGTTCGCAGGTGAATATCGACATTACCAAACTCAATTGTTTGATAACAAACTCGCAATAAAGACATTATGTGTATACTCTTAAAAACATGCGGCTAATAATCCGGCTCGGGCAGTTCGCACTTATTATTTAACTGTGTGTAAGGTGGGTTACAGTCCCAATCATGTCCAGAATAATCGATGTGAGCATACATCGGAACTATCAAAGTAACGCAAGTATCTTTTCTCGCCAGATACCCTCGTTTGCATTCCCACCCTTCACCATATATGGAATGAACGAAATACCCGTGCTCAGGTACCCTTACTGCAACGCAAGTTTTATTGTAAGCTTTGAAGCCACGCTCACATTGCCAATCATAGCCATTGGACTTCAAATAAGCATGGTTAGGTAGCATAATAGCACCACAGATTTTATCGGTTTTTTGATAACCCCAGTTACATTTCCAGCCATCACCAAAAGGTGAATTTGTCAGATACGCATTTTCAGGCAGCTTAATAGCAACACAAATACTACCCTTCTCTTGATATCCAGATTTACATTCCCATCCGCTTCCATAGGTTTGGGCATGAGCATTTTTAGGAATCACTTCCTTATTAATTTTTGCGAATACAAGACTGGGGATACTAGTTGTAAGCACCAAAAGAATCAAAAACTGAACTAAATTGTAATTTGATGGTTGCCTTCCTCTCATGAATAATTCCTTTTTGTAATCGTGTATACCGCAAAAATTTTATTACTGGTATATAAAACGATAATGTGAAAGTCGCATGTTAAAGATCAACTATAGCAGGCTTATCTGACGACAAAAATTCAATGGGGGAGGAGTAAAGAATGGTACTAGAATAAAAAATCTTTACCAGCCGTGCGCTATTGCAGCTGCTCTTTTCGAGTCAGCCCGGTCATGGATTAATTTTTACTATACACCTAATCGGATGAATTAGATATTTATAATCTCTTCCAATTTTTCTCCAGCATAAATTAAACTTAAGTTTCTGATAAGTAAAAGTAAGCGTAGCGTAAATTGTGAGTGATTATAGTTTGACCGTAATCCTAGTATCAATTGATACTAACAGTCTGGCTAAATCTCCAAACGACTCTGCTTCCCTCTCCGGTTCTACCAGTTTAGGCGCAGCCCCAGCTGTTGTCGGTGACGCTATAGTACCCATGCGCGGTTTGGCTGACAATTTACGGGGATAGTCCGGTGTACTCAAGGTTCTATTGTTCTTGAACCACACCCTGTAGCCTTCTGATTGACGCTAAGACCTTTTCATCCGAAACCGTTATCCATTATTGAACATGAACAATAATGTGGGATCCCACAAAACCTGGCATTGCCGTATTAAGCCTATGCAATAAGCTAGACCATAAACTAAAAAACAACTAGTATCTTCTCCCCCTACCACTTACCCAATTTGCTGATACTATGGAAGCGTTCATTACTACGCAGTTTTAGTCGGAATGAAAAACGCTAAATCTGTTTTGCCGTAGTGAAAACGCAAGCTACATTCGCTGCCAGCCATGGAGAGCGAACGCGAGGGCTGGAAGTCCCCAGAAGGCGTAGGACCGTTGTTTTGTCGGAATCGGAGCGCTAGCGTAGGTGGAGACAAAATAAAAGGCATTCCGAAACGCCGTCCAGTCATTTGAGGGAGTGTTACGAAGCCAGCACCGAGTTTACGATGGTAGTGGCGAAGTGGCACGTACGCAGGACGTCTGGGGCGCCGAAGGCATTAGCGGTCGCGTTAAGTTTTTGCCGCTTGCTTGGGCTGGGATGCCCAAAACAAGCTTTAGCAAAAATAGCGACTCCCCGCACCCTACAACAAATATGGTAAAACGGCTTGCAAATCCGGGCTATCAATAAATATATCCGCTTGATCCTGAACAATTTTACGTGCTACCACCCCGCCAAAACCTATACAAAAAGCACCTGCTTTTTTTGCTTCCATATCGGTATTGCCATCACCTACAATAGCAAGGCTTAAGTCTGCCTTTTTCAATTGTGCACAAACTTCAGCTTTGCCCCCATTTCTCGCTAAAGGAGACAGTTGATCGAAATCTAGATAATCCCCATTACTAGCAAATAAAACTTCAACTGCATGTACATTACTGGCATTAACATTTAACTTTTCTGCTAATGGCAAAATTGCCTGTTTTAAACCACCGCTAATAATATGTATCTGCTTACCCTGCTGATGTAATTGCTGAAAGACTTCTGCTACACCCTGAACCATTTTTTCTATATATAAATCAGCTAGCCAATCGATCCCATTTTTATCGGGCTTGATCAACGCCAGACGTTGCGCATAAATCGACTCTAAAGAAACTTCACCATTCATTGCTGCATTGGTTAATGCAGCCATTTCAGTACCACAACCAGCACGATCAGCTAAAACATCGATACCTTCTATCTCACTTAAAGTACTGTCACAATCAAAACAAATAATATCAAAACTCATATTCTTAAGCTCACTTTAAAAAACGCGGTAGAGCGGACTTTAGCCCGCTGTGATTGATTTAGAATAGCGGACCAAGTCCACTCTACAACAGTTATAGCTCTATTTGTATCGCTGTTTTTACAGCGCCTATCTGGCATAGCTCTTGTAACAGCAGTTCTTCTACTTTTTCAGAAACACTGATCACTGCCATTGCATTCTGACCATCTTCAGAGACACCGACCTGCATACGTGAAATATTAATATTCGCTTTACCTAGTGCAGTGCTAATTGCGGCAATAACACCAGGCTTATCAGCATGTTGCGTCACCAGTAAAACACCCTCTGGAATCACTTCAATTTCATACTCATTAATATTCACCAAACGTGGATGTTTATCGCCTAATAATGTCCCTACCAGGCTAATTTCTTCATCTCCACAAAAAGCGGTCAATTTAACTAATGCCAGATAACCTGAAATCTTTTCAGTTTTCGATTCCGTTAAGGTAATACCCTGCCGTTTGGCGATATTTTCTGCATTGACACTGTTGACAGGTGTAGAGACATGGCTTTCTAACAAGCCCACTAAAGCTGCGACTGAAACTGATCGCGCTTCTGCTTCTGTAGCCTTCCCCAAAAGAGAAACTTTAATGCCTTCTATAGGTTTAGTGGCTAAACCAGCCAACACTTTACCAAGACTGCTCGCTAAACCCATAAATGGTTCAGATTTTCTGAGTTTTTCGGCAGAAAGACGGGGTAAATTCAAGGCATTAATCGCTTCACCTGTTTTTAAAAAGGTCACTGCCTGACGGGCAATTTCAACACTCACTGCTACTTGCGCTTCTTTGGTAGATGCACCTAAATGCGGCGTAAAAACGATGTTATCTAATTCTAATAGTGGTGAATTCTTGGGTGGCTCATGCTCATAGACATCAAGGGCTGCACCGGCAATATCACCATTTTTCAGTGCATCGTATAATGCTGATTCGTCAATAAGTCCCCCTCGGGCACAGTTAATGATCATGGCTGTTTTTTTCATCATTGCCAGTTGGTTCTTACCAATAACTCCACGGGTTTTTTCTAACAGAGGACAATGCAAAGTTAAATAGTCTGCCTGTTGCACTAGCTCTTCTAAACCAACTGATTCAGCGCCGCAGTCAGCAAAAATATCTGGTGCTACAAAAGGATCATAGGCAATTACGCGCATATTCAGCCCGGCACCACGCTGTGCGACAATACGACCAATCGTACCAAAGCCTAAAATAGCCAAAGTCTTATGCGAAACTTCCGAACCCACTAAATTAGATCTTTCCCATTTTCCTTCACGTATGGATCTATCTGCTTTAGGTAAATTGCGACTCAGGGAAAACATATGTGCAATAGCCAGTTCAGCTGTAGTAGTCGCATTCGCATCTGGGGTATTCATGACGATAACCCCCTGCTCTGTTGCAGCGGGTATATCAACATTATCCACACCGATTCCGGCACGTCCGACTAATTTAAGCTTTTTTCCGGCACGTAGCACTTCATCGGTAACTTTAGTATCACTGCGGATTAATAAGGCGTCATAATCAACTATCGTCTCGCACAATTGCTCATGACTCATACCAGTATCAATATGAACTTGTATGCCTTCTTGTTCAATTAAAAAGTTAACCCCTGCGTCAGCTAATTTGTCGGAAATAAGAATTTTTTTCATATTAATGGCGTTTCTCGAATTAAGTACACTAAATAAACTATTATTTTACCTGCTTTGTTATAATCTCATGAACTAAATTAATTAATTGTCATGCTTGAATTTAACAAATCGTTTTTATCGGCTAATCTCTGGAAGCATCGACTGGTTTTTTGGCTAGGCGCTATTTTTATAGGCTTATTAATTGCCGCCATGACTTTGCTCAGCGAATGGGCGTCCGAGGTATTTCGCATGACCTCCCTGACTTATCCCTGGTTTCAGTTTGTCACTCCTCCTGTTGGACTAGCGTTGACAGCCTGGATAACTTTTCGTTTTTTTCCGGGTAGCCAGAGCAGTGGTATTCCTCAGGTCAAAACAGCACTGGAAATTCCGTATACCTTGAGTGAACGAACAAAACTGGTTTCTCTACGCATCGCATTCGGCAAGGCTTTTTTACCTATTCTGGGGTTACTGTCTGGCGCATCAGTCGGGTTTGGTGGCCCTGCAGTCCATGTTGGCGCATCTCTTATGTCATCTTTGGGTAAATTAGCTAACTTCCCTTCTCTATACATGAGTAAGGGACTGTTGTTGGCTGGCAGCGCTGCTGGCTTTGCCGCGATGTTTAGTGCACCTTTAGCAGGAATTCTATTTGCTATTGAAGAAATGGGGCGCACAATGGAAGAACGCATTAGCACCTTAGTGCTGACAGCTATTATTTTTTCGGGGGTAACAGCTTATTCGATTTTGCACCACACAATTTTTTTCACCGACAATACTTTGGATTTTCCTCTAGATAAAGAGTGGTTAGCCATTCCATTCTGCGGGATTATCGGCGGTCTTTTAGGTGCAATATTTAGCCGTATTATCGTAAGTGGTTTCCATATATTAAAAAGGCTCCAGTTACCTATCGTGTTAGTTGCCTTTGTAAGTGGCGGTATCATCGCCTTGTTAGGTTACTTATCTCAAGGCGATACATTTGGTACCGGCTACCAGATGGCTAAAAATATAATCTACAGTTCAGCGCCAATTGATCCCATGTTGCCTGTATATAAAATGCTCTCAACCTGTGCAACATTTTTCAGTGGCATACCAGGTGGCATCTTTGTCCCCTCCATAGCCACCGGCGCTGGTTTTGGTGCCAATCTAGCGCACTGGTTTCCTATTGCACCAACGCAAGTCATGATTTTACTGACTATGACTGCTTATTTTTCAGGCATGTTACAGTCCCCTCTCACTTCATTTGCACTTATACTGGAAATTACGCATAGCCATGAAATTTCCATCCCCATTATCGCGGCAGCTTTTATTGCCTCAGGTGTTGCAAAACTGATTAATCCCCAGCCGTTATATAGAGAGCTATGTATTGCTTTTCAGCAACATCTGGTACCTGTTACTGAAGAAGAAAATGCAGCACAAACAGAAAAGTAAAATCTATCTGCTAGCACTGTTGCTTATCCTCAGCAACCTTGCTCTGTATAGCTTTTACCCAGGTATTAAAATGGCGCCCGATATCAGCTTTAAAACCATTAACAATAAACAGATACAATTAAATCAACTACAGGGTAAAGTCGTGCTCATTAGCTTCTGGGCGAGCAACTGTCCCAGTTGCCTCAAGGAAATACCCGACCTGATAAGTCTGTATCAAGAATATCATCGACGTGGTTTAGAAATTATTGCTATCGCTATGTATTATGACCGTCCGAATTATGTGATTGAAACCAGTAAGAACTATCAAATTCCTTATGACATAGTGCTGGATTTAGGCATGGATTTAGCGATGGCTTTCGATAATGTCGCGCTAACACCAACCACTTTTTTGCTCAGCCCACAAGGAGAAATCATCTATCAGATCACCGGCTCTTTTGATTTGCAGGCGATGCAAACACGTATTCAAACTTTATTAACTCAACAAGGAAATTAGCAATGCTCTGGTTAAAAGCCTTACATCTTATTTTTATGGTCACCTGGTTTGCAGGATTATTTTATCTGCCTAGACTCTATGTCTATCACGCGATGAGCGAGGATGAAATCAGTAACGAGCGTTTTAAAATCATGGAACGTAAATTGTTCTACGGTATTATGACACCGGGAATGATTATCACCTTTATCTTTGGCATTTGGATGCTAATAGATTACGCCTGGGGTATGTATTCCTCTATGGGCTGGTTACATGTCAAACTCACCTTATTAGTGGGTTTGCTTGTTTATCATTATTACTGCTATCGTTATTTACTAGATTTTAAATTCGACCGTAACCAGCGCAGCCATGTTTTCTACCGCTGGTTTAATGAAGTCCCGGTGTTGTTTTTACTGGCGATTATTATATTAGCAGTAGTTAAACCGTTCTAAGCGCAGGGTGCAGGCTTACCCTGCTGGATAGTGTTTTTTAAGGTCATTCTTTTGTGAACTCCTGGCTAACCCCTCATATAATGCACAAATGCCAGGATAATCAATTGAATGAAAGTCAAGAACCAGAAATAAAGCACAAACAGTGCCCACTTGACCTGCTTTGATTTATTTTCAGCTTTAAATCTGACTAACAACCAGCCACCAAAAGTGCCTACGCACAACATAAAAAAACCAATCAATGCATAATTCATCATCAATCCTTAATCGGTGCTGGAGCCAGCACTTGTCGTGAACCGCTGCCTTCAGCGTGACTAACCACCCCGGCCATTTCCATCGCCTCTATCATCGTTGCTGCGCGGTTATAGCCCACTTTAAAGCGCCTTTGCACACTGGAAATAGAAGCTTTTCGAGATTCAGTGACAAATGCGACTGCCTGATCATATAATTCATCCATTTCTGAATCAATTGCCTCTTGTCCAGAAACGTAAGATCCGTCATTGCTTTCAGAATATTCCTGAGTGATTTCCTGTAAATAATTGGCCGGTGCGGTTTTTTTCAAAAATTCAACCACATGATGTACTTCATGATCATCCACAAAAGCACCGTGAGCACGAATGGGAATATTTGTTCCTGACGGCATAAATAGCATATCGCCATTACCTAGCAAATATTCTGCACCTCCCTGATCTAACACTGTTCTTGAGTCTATACGTGAAGAAACCTGAAAAGAAATACGTGAAGGTACATTCGCCTTAATTAAGCCGGTTAACACATCAACTGATGGACGTTGCGTTGCTAAAATTAAATGAATACCTGCCGCACGTGCTTTTTGTGCCAATCGGGCAATCAATTCTTCAACTTTTTTACCCACGATCATCATCATATCCGCTAACTCATCAATGATAATCACAATGCTGGGCAAGGTGCTTAATGTAGGTATACTTTCTCCTTCAGCTAACTCTGTTTCGTAGCTGTACATAGGATCTTTAATCGGTTCACCATTTTTTTCAGCTTCACTAACCAAATGATTAAAACCCGCAAGATTCCTCACACCGACTTTAGACATCAGCTTATAACGCCGCTCCATTTCAGCTACTGCCCAGCGCAATGCATTGGCAGCATCCTTCATATCGGTAACGACCGGTGTTAATAAATGCGGTATTCCCTCATAAACGGATAGTTCCAGCATTTTTGGATCGATCATTATCATCCTGACTTCATCAGGTGTCGCCTTATACAACATACTTAAAATCATGGTATTAATGGCAACCGATTTACCCGATCCGGTTGTACCTGCCACCAAAAGGTGTGGCATTTTTGCTAAATCAGTAACCACAGGACTGCCGGCAATGTCTTTACCTAATAACAAAGTCAGCGGAGATTTTGATTTAATAAATCGTGAAGATTCCAGCCCTTTTCTAAATGACACCATTTCTCGTTGCTGATTAGGTATTTCCAGGCCAATGACTGACTTACCCGCAATGACTTCGACAATTCTAACGCTAGTGACTGACAAGGCACGTGCCAGATCTTTGGCCAGCCCAGAAATCCGACTCACTTTTACGCCTGCTGCTGGCTGCATTTCAAAACGAGTAATCACGGGACCCGGTAAGACCCCAGTCACTTCGACAATAACATTAAAATCCTGCAAGGATTGCTCAACCAGACGGGACATATCTTCCAGTTCATCTGCTGAGTAACCTTGCACATTAGCCACTCTTAAATCCAGTAATTCAGTGTCCGGTAATGTACCTGGTGCTACATCCTGAAATAAATCCGTTTGTAATTTTTTAGTAACAACTGGCTTAGCGGCAACAGGGGGGGTGATCTCTTGATCAACACTATCCAGAAAATTAATGACTGGAGTTATCTTGGCTGTTGCCTTTGATTGAATTGCTACTGGTTTAGCAGCTTTCTGTTCTTGCCTTGGAATCCTGCTCTCTAGTTCACTACGTGCAGTATTTTCTGCTGCTCCGTGACGCGTACTTACAAACAGCAACACTAATTTTTTATAACATACAGACATAAAAAATAGCGTATTTTTACCCACCACTTCCATCAGTCTCAGCCATGAGATATGCGTGTATAAGGTAATACCAGAAAAAAACACGGCTATCAGTAATAAAGTCGCGCCAGAATTACCAAAAGTAATGACCGAGGCTTCACCTAATTCCTGACCAATAATACCCCCACTGTTTCTTGGCAGTTCAATTTGACAACGTAAGATATGCAAATAGCAGAATGTACTAGCAGAAACAATGGCGGCAATTAGCCCAAGCCAGCGCATAGACCTTATCAAACCGACTGCATCAATCACTTTTCCGGTGAAAAACAAATACCCCTGCCAAAAAATAATGACAGGAAAACTAAAAGCAACCACACCAAAAAAACTAAACGAAAAATCCGCCAACCAGGCACCTACAATACCACCAGCATTCTCAATCGCCATTTTCGAGCCACTATGCGACCAGCCAGCATCTTCATGACTAAATGAAATAAGTGATATTAAATAAAAAAGAGCGACTACGATAAAACCGAATAAAGCAATTTCACGCAAGCCTCTAACCGATCTTTCTTCCATTACCGCTGACATCATTACACCTAACTTCATAAAAAACAAAACTATAGCCCAATCATTACATAAAACACATCAAATAAAAAGGACTAATCTTTAATTTGCTACTACTCCACAAGGTTAAAAAATAGTTTCGCTTAATAAATATCTCTTTATCTGATAGAGGTCAACATTTTGCAATTGTGGTAATATCCTATTTCTTAAAATTATAATAATCTGGAGGATCGTATGTCTAAAATTCGTTCTATTGTTTCCGCAATAGCGCTAGCTAGTTCTGTTTCAGTCGCTTCTGCATGGGAAGCTCTGCCAACTACAGCACCGGCACCTGCAAATAACCCGACAACAGCTGAAAAAGTTGAGTTAGGTCGTATTCTATATCACGACCCTAGGCTCTCTTCTACCGGCACTGTGTCATGTGCATCCTGTCATAACACTATGTTAGGTGGTGAAGATAACCGACCTAATTCTATGGGTGTTAATGGGCAGACTGGTGGACGTAGTGCACCGACAGTGTGGAACTCAGCATTCAATGAAGTACAATTCTGGGATGGTCGAGCTGCTAGCCTGGAAGAACAAGCCGCTGGCCCTGTGACCAACCCGATTGAAATGGGTATGAAAAGCTGGGATGATGTCGTTGCCCGCTTGAAATCCATAGAAGGTTATCAAGCTTATTTTGAAAAAGCCTTTGGTAAAAACTCTATTTCTAAAGATAATGCGACTAAAGCCATTGCTGCTTATGAAAGAACGTTAATTACCCCTAACAGTGCTTATGACAAGTTTGCCAAAGGTGATAAACAAGCCTTATCAGAACAACAAATACGTGGACTTAATAAAGTCGTTGAATTAGGTTGTACAGGCTGTCATAGCGGCCCTGCCTTTAATGGTCCTGGAACATTCCAGAAATTCCCTGTTATTAACAATCCTTATTTAGAAAAAAAATATCAATTTAGCAAAGATAAAGGGCTTTTTGAAGTCACAGGCAAAAGTGGCGATGAACATTTATTTAAAGTACCGACACTACGTAATATTGCTTTAACAGCACCTTATTTCCATAATGGTTCGGTTAAAACACTAGAAAGCGCAGTTAAAATCATGGCTAAATTACAATTAGGTGCACAACCAAGCGATACTGAAGTTGCCGATATTGTTGCCTTTTTAAATGCCTTAAGCGGTGAATTCCCTAAACAGGAAATGCCTGTTTTACCAGCTACACTAGGAACATCATTTAACTAATCGAAAGTTACGTCGACTGCCAGTCTAAAAACTGGCAGTCTTCCTTCCCTATATCCTGTTTTACAAATCAGAAGTTGCATTATTTCTGCTATGACTGTCGCCAAAAAAATAGAAAAATTCCAGCTGTAATTAACATTTGCTTACCCATACTCCTACATCAAGTTTCGATTCCGCCGTACCAAAGAATGTACCAGCAATCGGTGGCACAGATTCAGGTAGTCGCGCAACGGCCACGGCGATATGATCGGAACCGACGATATCTCCAATAGTAGGGTCAAAGCCCTTCCATCCTGCACCAGGTAGATACACTTCAGCCCATGCATGGGTTGCACCATAATCCGTTGCAGAGGGCCCTGAATGCAGATACCCGCTAACAAAACGCGCAGCCAGACCCAAGCACCGCGCCGCTTGCATAAATAACACGGCAAAGTCACGACAAGAACCAGTCCCCTTATCCAGTGTTTCCTTCGCGGATTGAACACCTGGCTCTTCTCTTATACGATAAGTTAGTGATTGATTAATATACGATCCCAGTTTCTGCAACAGTGTATAAGTCTGAATCGGCTCACCGATTTTCCATAAATTTTCAAGCCATTTAGTGAGTATGAGCCAGGACTCTGGCTCTGGATAGGCCATATAGGGTATTAGTAAAGTCCGGTCATCAACTGGATAAGCAAACGGGTAATCGAGCGCATATTCGGCAACCAGAAAATTGAGCGGATTCTCGTTATATTGCTGGATAAATACTTCACTTTCAATCACCAGCTGAGTGGTAGGCGAATCAAAGGTCGCAATGGCAACCGAATTACCTTCTGTATCTCGATGCCAAAGCAAGTTAGCTGACGGTGTGATATTCAGTTTTAATGATTCAACATGCAACTCATAGTCCTCTCTCGGACGCAGGTGCAAATAATGAGGACCGAGTTTTACAGCTTCGGAAAAATTATAATAGGTACGATGAAGAATTTTATAACGTTGCATAGTTTATCCTGTTGAATAATGTCTAAAACACGTAGTTGCATAAGCTGTGAAATATGTCCATACGAAATTTCCAATACTATTTTTTTAGATCAGAAAAAAAAGTTCAACACATCTTACCCTTTTTAAATCATATTAAATCATTTTACGGCTGACAATGGCTAACCAGGGTTGCTCATTAATAGGTTTTCCAAATGGACGATAATAATGATCCAGTATTTCAAAACCTGCTCTTTCAAGGTATGTCTGGCTATCCTCAAATTGCATGTAATGGCCGTATCTTTGTCCGTTCCAACCTTCCTGATTGCCTCTCGGGTTGGATAAAAACAAGATTCCTCCAGGTCGTAAAGCAGCGTGTAATTCAGTCAGGACCCGTGGCAATTCCTGGCTGGGCACATGAAACAGCGACGCGTTGGCAAAAATACCATCAAATGCCTGCTGTTCTAGTGTTAACTTAAGAAAGTTCTGCTGCAAAATCTCACATTGCGTGTACTGACGAGCCATAGTACAAAACATCTTACTGCCATCCAGTCCAACAGTCCGATGACCTAATGATTGAAAATATTTAACGTCCCGCCCTGGCCCGCAGCCAAAATCTAAAATATCAAGGATTTTTCCTGATGGAAAAGGCGCTAAAAACGCTGCATAATTCTGAGTTACATCATGATCTCTGGTCCCATGCCAAAAAGAATCAGCATTTTGGTCATAATGACTTAAAGTAATAATCTCAATTTCGGTCAATCTGCTAATTTCCTGATTCATGATTTAATAATTTTTTCTGGCCTGCTTGCCTTCTGATATTAAACATAATCTGTTTAGTGACACATAATACCAAAAAATAATTACGCCAAAGTCACTTCACTTAATCAAATCCCAGACGCCATAGTGTTACATACCTTTGCATAACAACCTATTACAATATATGAGATTGCTACGGTAGACAAAAATACCGTAGCAAAGACGATAGATTACATCTATGGCTATTAGTTATACCAGATTCAGCATATTTAAGAGATCATGACAATGACTTTGAGTTATTTTGAAGATGTTAAGAGTATAAGTAGATTTCAAGACCTTGATCTAAAATCACACTATGTTATTTCGGTTGTACTTAAATAATACAAAAGGCCTTGCGCGCCTCCTCCCTGACTAATGAAAAACTACGCTCTGCTTAATAATTGCCAGTGTAATCAATTTTTCCTATTTCAACACCATGATGCCGCAGTATTGCGTAACAGGTGGTGAGATGAAAATGGAAATTGGGAATAACAAAATCAATCAGGTAATCTTGACCTAAAAAGCCAAGTTCCCTGCTGCCAAATTTTACCGTGATTTGTCGATCTTCACTACCATCTATTTGTGCTGCGCTAACACTTTCTAAAAATACTTTTGTCTTAGCGATACGCGCTTGCAGCTCTGCAAAAGTGGATTCATTATCTTCATAGCCTGGCACTTCAATCCCAGCCAATCGAGCAGCGCAACCTTTGACCATATCAGTTGCAATCTGCACTTGACGACTAAGCGGAAACATATCCGGTGTTAACCGCGCATTAACAAAAATGGAAGGGTTTATTTTCTTTACTTCAGCATGAGCAGCAGCCTTATCAAGTATTGCTGATAAATTGCCTAACATGCGCAAAAAAGAAGGGATAGAGGCTTGATACATAGTCAGTGACATAGTGATTACTCCAGTTAATGATAAGTTTTGTGTATACAATTATAAGACATGCTGATGAAAGAGACGCATAATTTAAAATGATGCGCTACTTACTTTTGGCTTTATCTTAGGGTTCTAATAATGGCATAAGTTTTTGATTGTGAAGTAACGAGTTAACCGCGTTTTTTCCACATTAAGTACATGCATCTTTAAACTAAGAATCAGGCATTCAATCTCCCAATAGTTAAGTTGAAGACTTAAAAAAAGCTGATGATTGTACTGTTCATTTCTGGCCATTGCAGATGTAATTGATCGCCTTCGCAACACCCTGTTTTTACGTCATCAGCGCGGCTAGTGTATGCTACCCAG
Organism: uncultured Methylomonas sp.; assembly: GCA_964459125.1. GTDB lineage: Bacteria > Pseudomonadota > Gammaproteobacteria > Methylococcales > Methylomonadaceae > Methyloprofundus. The sequence goes on from CAYWLM010000051.1 coordinate 17,280, forward strand.
CCATTATCCATTTTTTTTGGAATGGCTGCGCACTTATTGCAGTAAGCCCACCAACCAGATGATTATCTAACATACAGCAAGGATTATGCCTAGCTCTATGGGAGAGGTAGGCGATAAGACAGGATAAGCAGGAACAAATCCAGCCTTGGTGGCCTCATAAGTTATCCAGTGAGTACTTCGCTACGCGCTCTGTTTGATTTTGCAGGTGCGTAAACCATTATAATGGATGAGCAATCATCAAGTCATACTGAGCATATTAATAATCAACAGAAAAAACAGCAATAACGCATCCAAAACAAATATTAGTAAGCTCTCATTGTCTCAGGAATTTACAACGTCATGGCTTACGGCTAACAATACATGTTAACCTTGCGGCCTTTCTGCGACATTCGTATGCGCTCATTGAATGCAGCTGACACCACATCTCCCTATAAGCCCAATATGCAGGATGACACCTATTGATTATTACACTATTACCCTTAATTACACTATTTATCAGCTGCTTTATCCTGATGTTGGGCTTTGGCCTGATCGGTATTCTTCTGCCCGTCAGAATGGGCATGGAAGGGATGAGTACCGATACGATTGGTCTTGTTTTATCGATGTATGCTGTCGGCATGCTTCTGGGTGGGCTGTATTGCCGAAATCTGATTATTCGGGTTGGTCATATACGAATTTTTTCGGCCAGCGCCGCATTGGGTGCCATTAGTATTCTTGCGTGCAGTCTGACCATGAACGAGTGGCTATGGGGAGGCATGCGTATGCTGATGGGATTCTGTATCGCCTGCGCTTTTGCTGTGATTGACGGCTGGTTAAGCGATGCCGCCAGCGCCACTACGCGTGGACGGATTCTCGCCACCAGCCAGGTAGTCATCATGGCTGCCCTTTTTTGTGGGCAGTTCCTGTTAAATTTAGCTGCACCCACTTCTCAAACTCTGTTCATTATTGCCGGTATGCTACTCTGCCTAGCCTTGATACCCTTAACCATGAGCCGCCAAACAGGCCCTGTTATGCATGAAGTACATAGCATGTCATTCTTGCAACTCTTTAAGCTCTCTCCTCTAGGTGTTGTTAGCGGTTTCTTTGGTGGCCTGCTCTATGGCGCGATGTTAAATATGCTACCATTGTTTGCTGGTAGTTATGGTATCACTGGATTTGAGCTAACCTTGTATATGGCGTCAGCCATACTCGGTGCTTTCCTATTGCAATTTCCCGTCGGCATGCTGTCTGATCGCTTTAATCGGCGCACCGTACTTTTTTATCTGTTACTGATCAATATTGCAGCAACACTGATAATCCCGTTCAGCGCACACAGCGAACTGCTATATGTGATGATGCTAACAACAGCTATCAGCACCGGTATTTTTTCCTGTCTGTACCCCATGAGCATTTCGGAAACGTTCGACAAAGTTCAACGCTCCGAAATGGCGGCAGCGATGGGCGGCTTACTCAGCATTTATGCTTTAGGCAGCATCCTCGGTCCATCAACCTCATCTATGATCATGACGCATTTCGGCGATGATGCTCTCTTCGATTTTTTAGCCAGCGCAGAAGCCCTGTTATTAATATTTGTGGTTTACCGTATGCGGGTCAGCGCACCGCTACCGGTGGAAGAACAAGAGAGCTATGTTATGCAGCCATTGGTGACAGGAACTCCGTTAGTAGAGCTCTATCCCTATATTCAACAGGAGCTGAAAACACCGCTGAATCTGGAAGCACAGGTAGCCATTACTATTGCAGAAAGCAGCCCTGCCGCTGCCGTTAATATGGTAATCCAAATTGCGCAAACATCTCCCGAAAAAACCGCCGCGCTCTGTGCAGCACTGGCACAAGTCGATGAGATTGATGTTGCCCGGCTATTTGCTGCCATTACACGCGTGGCACCAGATCTCAGCCTGGAGATTGCAAAGGCTCTTGCCAGTAACGCACCTGATCACGCGTCTGAACTGGTCTCATGGATGGTAGAACACCAACCTGAGAAGCTTGCTGATATTGTGGCTGAACTCGCTAGCCAGTTCCCTGCATATGTGCCGGACAAAACTGAACCACTGCGCCCAGCCGACGCCGATGCTTTTCATGAATCGGCTACAGATCTAGTCACTCACTTTGCTGAATTCCAGCCAGAGCAAGCGATGGAAGTAGCCGCAGCGGTCGTAGAAACCCTGCCTAATATGGCCTCAGAAGTAGTCGATATTCTTCATGATGCAAACTCTATGGATGATGAACTATCTTCAGATATTGGCAACAAACCCTGAGGTATGCCCACGAATTATCCTTTTTACAGCTCTTCATACAGCTTGAATCCGGCTTTCACGGGTTAAATCTAGCCCATAATACAGACCTTTCGTGCCACGAAAACCTTCTTCAATTTGCATCCGAGCTCGGTAATAATCGACGACACGAACGGCCGAATATAATGTAAGAGATTGCGATACAACGAGCAATCACGGCCCATTTTCACGCTTGGTTTGTTTGCGACTCTGTTGAGATTTTGCAGAACGGTTATGAATTGTCAACTGCTTACGGTCTTTAGCTGGGCGATAAAAAGTATCTCAGTTAATAACTGGCTAGGCGCTGACAGAACCGTATATATCTACAGTTCTATAGGGAGGGAACTATTTGAGTAGCTCCCTATTCCGATTATGGAATTTCTTTATCTGTTTTTTCTATAGTTGCACTTAATTGTTGATATATACCGAGCGCCACAATCAAAATCGCTGACACCACGATGAGTAAAGCCGGGTACAGTAAAAGGCTAAGGTCTTTCATTCCTGCTTTAAACATATAAACCAAGCCTTCAATGCTGACTGCAATAGTAATGATTACAATTATTTTTGTAATTGTTCTTC
>CAYWLM010000052.1:0-20010 GCA_964459125.1 uncultured Methylomonas sp.
GATAGACCAGACTGGTTCTAAGTTCTGTTGTTTCGACCACTTTTGGCGTGAACTCTGCGGTCGGTGAAATATAACCCACCCAGCCAGAATAGCTAGTCCCAGGGAAGCTATCCGTGTAAATTTGCGCCGCCATACCAGAATACAACTGACCTAAATATTGCTCAGAGACATAGACTCTGGCCCAGACTGGATCAACTAAAGCCAGTGTTAGTACGGGGTTCTGTGCACCAGCCATATCGCCTGGCTCCAGTATTCTTTGCTGAATAATACCTGCTTGCGGTGCATACAGATGCCCATCATGCCAGATCTTTTGCGCCAGTTTCAGAGTACTGTCATCCGCTTTTAATTGTGCCTGAGCGGCTAGAATAGTTTCTTTGCGAGGACCGATCAGTTGCAAAGATTGTTGTTCTCTAAGTGCCTTTAATTTTTCCCGAGCCACGCCTACCGATGCTCTGGCGGCATCGACGGTTTCTGTTGATATCAGCTTTTTTTGCGCAAGAGTCTGCATACGTTCCAGCTCTTTTTCAGCAAAAATAAACGTTGCAAACGCACCTTTCACATCAGCCTGTGCCATTTTAATTTCTTCAGGTCGCGAACCATTGATTAATTGATCAACGACTTGTTGCTGCACTTCAAGCCTAGCTGAGGCAATATCTACAGCATATTGAAAACGCTCCAGATCCTGAACAGCCAATAATTGCTTCTGACTAACCTGCTCACCCTCTTGTACATAGATATGCTGGATATGCTCCAGATCATGAAAGCTGAGCTCAACCTGGCGAATATCAATATTGCCATAAAGCGTTAATGTGGTTTTATCCTGTTGTTCTGAGTGCAGGTATAACCATCCTACTGTTATCGCGGAAATGACCAATAACGGTACGGCTATTAGTTTATATTGCAACATAGCTGTTCATATCTCATTAAAAACATTTAGAAATGTACATAAAATAATTCAGGCATTTGCTGACTCGAATCTTTAGTTCACTGGGGCATGAGCTGGAAAATCAGGGCCAGAGACACATTATATTGTTTTCTTTTTCTTCTTAATCAAAGCAAGATAATCATTTAATTTGTACCTGACGCTAATTATTTTCCTAAAGCGATAACCTGTGTCAACCGCATAGGTTTGATTATTACTAGTTATTCGTTATTCTACTAGTTATTAAAAATCCCGACCTCCTTTTAAGGGATCAGGCTTGTAATATTTACTTTAAATTAAATTGTTCAATATTAAAGTATCCATTCTTGTCTGCTGGGTTGTATGCACTGATTGCTACATAATATGCAGCACCATTGCAGAGTATAGCTGAAAAATTATTAGTATTTCCCACATCCAAAGCAACACTACTCTTAGACCCTGTATAAGGAAAAATTTATAACCACTAGCAGCGTTTACGGAGGCCCAATTCACAGTTATATTTAAACCATCTATCGATACAGTTATTCCAGGATTTCCCGGAATAACTGGACACTTACGTCCCATACAGGGTTGTAGACGTACTTGTTCCTCTATACCATCCGCCCATAGAAAGCTAGCATCATTGCCAGCATCAAGGTAACAGTTCATACACCCGGCACACTTACCTGAATAGGATTCTTTACAATTTTCCGAGTCATTGCCAATATTTTCATCATCCGGTTTACGATAACTTGCTTGATACGTCTCCATTGATGTGTTGCACAACCGCTCACCCTTGAGTATCAGTGAAAAACAAAGGGCATCAACTCCTTTTAAACAGAGTTTATCCAGCACTGCATTAAGGATAGAATGAGTCATTACTGAGCCGGTCATCCAGTGCCCACTGAGTATTAATCAACTTATAGTTTTGCCATACCGAACCTTGTTCCTTTAGTAAGGGCCTGAATATCTGATTGAGTGTCTCCGCATCTACACTTATCTTATTGATGCGCATGATATGATTAGGCACCGTCTCTCCTTCGAGCAGAGTGGGTCTGGATAGCCCTGACCGTGCCCCGAGGAGACATTGCTCGGGAGTTGGTCGCATGCCTTCCAACAGGCACTGCGAATTAAATAGCGAAAAAGGATTAAGTGAAATAATAGGATCTACTGACGTCCCTACATCGGGCATATTTTTTACATGTTCAACGGTAGACCAGATCCACTGAGGCTGCCAAAAGTTTTAAAGATGGTGTGTAATCCCACCAGTACCATACGCACCACCCGGCAATTTTCAGGCTGTGTACCCTGAGACTTGACAACAGCCGCATTATAAATGAGCACGTAACGCCAGTAATACTCTTCCGGATTATCGAGCGGATTACACGTAGCTACTTCGGTACACAATTCTTTCCAGGCTGACATGATCTCAATAGAACCCTGACTATTTTTATTTCCTGAACCGTTATCTGGATAACACAATACTACCAGCAGTTGATCCATGGTAAGCATAATTGCCGGTGTCTGCATAACCGTTCTTTTTGACGAAATTCCATTCGGTTTCATTCAAGCGAACAATATAACGAATTTCCTTGCCATTTTGATCAATCAGATTGTTGAATTACTTGCCATAAACCTGATGGATTTCATTAAGCACCTGGAATTTCCGGTCACCCTGATTTATCTTGCCTAATGAGTTTTATTCCCATGAGAAAATCATCAGTGCTACCGGATGAATCTATGCGTATGAATAAAGAACTACACTGACAATGTAACAAAAGAAACCTTCTCTTCTAGAGAGTTAATCGTGGGAAACATTCCATTGTCGTAACCACAACCTGGGTAAGTGCTAGAGAAACGTTGGACTTCAAGCCTCAGGAATTGCGAAAATTAGAACTATGATATCGATTCGATATCATATACAATAAAAGCTCTTCCTTGGTTATAATATCAATTCGATATTATATGCCATAAAAAATCTCTTCTCTGGACTATTGGACATGATACACAAACATAAACAATATTATTTTCGCCATCTAAAAGACGATATTCCAGCAGGAATCGTAGTGTTTTTAGTTGCCTTACCTTTATGCCTCGGAATAGCTCTGGCATCAGGGGCACCTTTATTTTCTGGTCTAATCGGTGGGCTAATAGGTGGGCTCGTTATTTCCTGGCTCAGTGGCTCACAACTTGCTGTTTCGGGCCCCGCTGCCGGTTTAACCGTCATCGTTTTCAATGCCATTGAAACCCTTGGCAGTTTTCAGGGCTTGCTGGTTGCCTGTGTGTTAGCAGGAATTATGCAACTGGTATTGGGATGTCTAAGAGCCGGAATAATTGGCGCATTTTTCCCCGCTGCCGTTATTGAAGGCATGCTGGCCGCAATTGGTTTAATTTTGATTATTAAACAGATTCCCCATGCCACGGGACACGATAGCAGTTTTGAAGGGGATGAGAGCTATATGAAAGAAACTGCCAGATCCAGTTTTACTGAGTTATTTGATGCCTTTGGAGGTATTTCTCCAGGTTCGTTGATAATCAGTATCGTAGCATTGTTACTGTTAATGCTCTGGAGCACACCCTGGTTTAAAAAACAAAACTGGTTAAAACTGATTCCCGGACCCTTGGTAGCAGTTATTTGGGGGGTTGGCTATAACGGGTTCACTAGTCAGTTTGCGCCTAACTGGGCAGTTAGAAGCGAACATTTGGTCAACTTGCCGGTTTCAAAAAATGCCACAGATTTTTTTAATAATTTTGTACTGCCAGACTCCAGTTTTCTTAACCATCTTGGCAATCCACATGTTTATACTGTTGCCGTAACGATTGCGATTATCGCCAGCCTGGAAACGCTGTTAAGCCTTGAAGCGACTGATAAACTGGATCCTATGAAACGTCTCGCACCCACCAATCGAGAACTGAAGGCGCAAGGTGTTGGTAATATTATCAGTGGTTTACTAGGCGGCTTACCTATCACCGCCGTCATTGTGCGTAGTGCAGCCAGCATCAACGCAGGAGGAACAACCCGTGTAGCCTGTTTTACTCATGGCATATTTTTGTTGCTCAGTGTCATGTTTTTGTCACAATACCTCAACTATATCCCACTCGCTTGTTTAGCGGCAATTTTGTTGTATACGGGGTATAAGTTGGCCAATCCGGCTTTATTCAAGTCGTTTTACCAAAAAGGCATGAGTCAATTTCTTCCTTTTATTATTACTGTGATTGCAATTCTGGCTACTGATTTATTAAAAGGAATGGCCATAGGAATGGTTATTGGTCTGTTTTTTGTTATCAAAGCCAACCATCATGCAGCCATTACACTTACCCAAGATGTTTCACACTATCTGTTGACACTGAACAAAGATGTTTCTTTTCTGAATAAAGCCTTATTAAGAAAATTTATTTTAAGCATTCCCGAACAAAGTTCAGTCACCATCGATGCGAGCAAAGCCCAGTTTATTGATCATGATATTTTGGAAACGATTAAAGATTTCCTGATGACTGCACCAGACGACAATATCATCGTCGAAGTCATTGATCTGTATGGGAAGGAAAAGACAAGAAAACACGAAGCACTGGTGATTTTAAATAATCGGGCGTGAGTCGTATGCGTTTGATGAGCACTGGCTTCAAGCGTTCTCCTGTCTTCTGGCTTGATTGCCGGTATTATCGGCGGAATATAATTGCTCCATTAAGTGGCACATCGTTGGCCATCATCGGTCCGACAGAGGCCTCGCGATCATTGTTTTCAGCCGTGCAACAACTGGGCTTCAATGCGTTTCTGCTGCCCCTGGTGATGGCAGTAATTATTCAGATCAGCATGGGTCTGGCAAAAGCCAGGGTTATTTTGCTTATTACTTTCTGGCTTGGGTCATTAACCGCATGCTAGGCATGTATGGAATACGCCTGTAAGCTGGCAGGATCAAAATTGATTGCGTTGCGATGTACGATATTGAAACAGGAAAAGTTAAGTTCTCTTCTGATGTTTAACAACAGAATGGACCGAGCCACAGATGATGGCCCATTTAATAGTAAATTTGGCTACAAGTTTAAAACGGAACAAAATAAGTAATATGAGCAGTTTTTTTCCCACCATTAAGCCGACTAATGGTGGGCAGAAAAGATTGCCCACCCTACAGGTTATAGCTTGTCCCGTCTTAAGTGAAGCTGGACGCATTATTTTCAGCCCTGCATATTGCCTTCGAATTGTTAGAATTTACTCTTGCGAAACTCATTGAACTTATTGTTCATACCAGCAAACAAAGCCAAATTGTTGTTTTTTATCTACTGTATCGGCTTTGGCGTGTACCACCCTATCCTTTAAATCATTAAAGCAACATCAAGAACAACTACTTGTCGCTAGCTTGCTAGTATAAATCGCACATAACAAGTTATTGGAGACAACCTTCTTTACTCAAAAAATAAAAGTAGCGATCTCTTTGGCATTGAGCCTATATTGCATGACCTTTTTTAGCTGATTTGTCAATTCTGATGTTCGAAAGAAATTGCAAGAGAAAGATGAACCTGCTATTATAATATCGAATCGATATTATAATTAAACGATGAGGTCAAGATTATGAAAACAATCCAAATTTGTCCTTGGTGCTTAGCGCTTGGGTTTCTTATCACAGCAACAACGCTTCATGCTGCACCTACTCCTGGTTATTTAGTGCTGACAGAAACAGAGGTTGAGGTGGAAAGTAACGGAAGCAATAAATCACTCGAACTAGAAATTAAAACTCAGGCACCCATCCCGGTCGATGGTAAATCCGGTGCTTTCGGTTATGCGGCTTTAACCGACGGAGGTAATAATCTGTTAGTTTTAGTGACCCATCTACCGATCGATGACAGCTCTTATGAGCAGGTAGAAAGCGGCTTTCATGCGCATGTGCTCGATTTGAAAGCTCCGGGGGAGGCTTGTGCTGGCGCTGATTTTGAAGTTGACCTAGCCAATTCTAAAAAAAACAAGGCATTCGACGCTGACTATCAGTGGAAAGCAAAAGGAAATAAAATTAGTGTAAAAAAAGTTCCTGTAGCTGACTTAGGTGATGCTGGCGTCGAATCGATTGTGTCTTTTACCTTAAAGCCGGTTCTAGATGCTAACAATAAACCCGCTCATCTTTGCGTGAAGGTGATGGATAAAAAATAAACTGTTCTAAACTTTGGTCCGTGGCACAGGGACGTGCTGCACATAATCATTTCTCTATACACCCAAGTTGGTCTTGCTAACAATGGATGCCCAGATAGGCATTCACTGTGATGCCCTTGGAAAATTGAGCGTTAGTGAACCAAAAGAACGGTTTGTCCCAGTCACAACCTGAATCGCTTGCCTTTAGTGGTTTAATAAATCTGCTCCAATCTGCTGGATACCGGGAGTATAGATTGATGTCCAGGCTGACAACCTCAATACAAGTCTCTGCTTCTCGAATTATTGACACCTACTTACGGACTGAATCAATATGCTGCGCTCGTGGAACCTGAAAATAGATTTCAGTAAGACCTCAGGTCTTGCCGTGTATTTGCAAATAACGCAAAAAATCATTGCAGAAATTCAGCTGGGGAGATTGCCGCCTTCCACTATGATGCCGGGAAGCCGAGAGTTGGCGGATAGTTTGAATGTTAACAGAAAAACCGTCGTACAAGCCTACGATGAATTGGTGGCGCAAGGCTGGTTGTCTACTGAAAGTCGCCGGGGCACCTTTGTTTCGGCAAATTTACCCAGTTTAATGCTACCCGCTAATAATCCTCCGCAAACCTCACGTGCTGAAGCCGTAGCATATCCATTATCCACTGCCATAGAAGCACCCTCTTTATATAGAAATGTCATTAATTTCAATGATGGGGTTCCTGATACCCGGTTGATTCCGTTTGAAGTGCTTTCCAGGGCCTTTCGTCATGCGTTAGTGGTATCCGCAAGAGCTAATCGTTTGGGCTATGATGACCCCAAAGGTACGCTGGCGCTACGGAAATCGATTGCCACTATGCTTAATATGGAACGAGGTTTACATGTGGGAGTTGATCACATTTGCATGGTGCGCGGTAGTCAGATGGGCATTTTTCTGGCGGCGCGTTTGCTGACACGTAGCAATGATTGCATTGTCGTCGAGCATCTGACTTATCCACCTGCATGCGAGGCGTTCAAATCTTGCGGTGCCAAAGTGTTAAGTGTGGGGCAGGATGAATGCGGTATTAACGTGGAGGAGCTGGAGCAGTTGTGCCAACAGCAAGCGATACGTGCAGTCTATGTCACGCCGCATCATCAATTCCCTACGACCGTGATGATGACCGCAGAGCGCCGGCTTAAGCTGTTGATGCTGGCAGAGCAATATGACTTTGCCATTGTCGAAGATGATTATGACCATGAGTTTCATTTTTTACACCATCCGGTATTTCCACTGGCGAGTGCAGATCGTGCAGAACGAGTCATTTATGTTGGCTCGTTATCCAAAGTTCTGGCTCCCGGTTTGCGCATTGGCTATCTGGTCGCGTCACCTGCTTTTATAGATCGTTGTGCCGCTGAAATCATGCTAATAGATCGCCAGGGTAATTCGGTCACAGAGCTTGCGATTACCGAGTTGATGGATGCCGGTGAAATCAAGCGCCATATCCGCAGAGCCTTCAAAGTCTATAGCGAACGACGAGCTACGCTGGAGGCACTGATTCAGAAAGAGTTAAGCTTACTAGTTGATTTTGAATTGCCGCCCGGTGGTTTAGCGTTTTGGCTGCGGCTCAAACAGCCCATTACTAACAACAACCTGGCTGAACGCGCCTTGGAACAAAATGTACGTATTCTGCCTGGCTCACTTTTTACTGATGCTAATGCAGCTACACTAGCCATCAGACTAGGTTTTGCTAGCCTGAACACGCTTGAATTGACAGAAGGTATTCAACGTCTCAAACGCACTCTGAGTGCGCTATAACTATCATCTGGACCAGCAAGGTTTGTAATTCTGGAGGTTGTAACTAGACCAGTAAGCCTTTAGTATTCATCCTAACATTATCACTGTGGAAACCTCCACAGGGATTTTTAAAATACAACAAGGAAAATTTCAAGATTATGGCTGATACATTTCACATTGAAAAATCCGAGCTGATCGCTAAGGCGCATCAGCATATGCAACAGGTACTGGCGGACAACTCATGGAGTATTCGAGAAAAACTGGCACTCACTTGTCGCATCCTATTCGATGCGGGGCATGATTCCGGTTTGGCAGGGCAAATTACTGCCAGAGCCGAGCATTCTGGCACCTATTACACGCAACAATTCGGTCTGGGTTTTGATGAAATTACGCCGTCTAACTTGGTGCTGGTGGATGAGGATTTGAATGTGATTGATGGCTCGGGCATGGCCAATCCAGCCAATCGTTTTCATAGCTGGGTTTATCGTGCACGCCCTGATGTTAATTGCATTATACACACCCATCCGTTGCATATAGCTACGTTATCTATGCTGGAAACACCGTTAGTCGTGTCGCATATGGATACCTGTCCCCTGTTTGACGATTGCGCTTTTCTGAAAGACTGGCCGGGCATACCGGTGGGCAATGAGGAAGGCGAGATCATCTCGGCTGCCATTGGCGACAAACGTGCCTTGCTATTATCCCATCATGGTCAATTAGTCGTGGGCACGACTGTTGAAGAGGCTTGTGTACTCGCCATACTTTTCGAGCGCGCCGCGAAAATGCAGCTGCTTGCTTTAGCCTCCGGCGATATTAAACCCATCCCGAAAAAATTGGGCACTGAGGCACATGACTGGATCTCCACCGAAAAACGTAATCAAACCGCATTTGCGTATTATGCGCGCCGCGCATTGCGGGCTCATCCTGATTGCCTAAGTTAAATATTTAGATAAAAAATATTTTATGTTGTTCTTTTTTCACTCACCACAAGGACTTAATATCATGTCAAAAAATCTGTTCAAGGGTATCATCTCTTATCCAATCACACCTTTTCTTGCAGGAGATGGTGGAGTTGATATTAAAACGCTAGAACAATTAATTGATCGTCTTATCCAGGACGGTTCTCATGCAATTGCTCCATTGGGTAGCACTGGCGAAAGTGCATACCTGAATGATGAAGAATGGGATACCGTGGCAGAAGTCTCGGTAAAACAAGTCGCGAAACGTGTACCGACAGTGGTTGGAATATCCGACCTGACAACTCAAAACGCTGTGCGCCGGGCAAAGTTTGCCGAAAAAGTGGGTGCAGATGCGGTAATGGTTTTACCTATTTCATATTGGAAGTTGACGGAACGTGAAATCTTTCAGCATTACGCTTCTATCAGTGAGGCTATCAGTATTCCAGTGATGCTATATAACAACCCTGCTACCAGCGGTCTGGATTTGTCGCCCGAGTTAATCGTGCGCATTATCAAGGAGATTGATAATGTGACCATGGTAAAGGAAAGCTCTGGCGATATTCAACGCATGCATCGAATCGCCCAACTCTCCAATGCAGAAATACCCTTCTATAACGGTAGTAATCCCTTGGCACTGGAAGCTTTCGCCGCAGGCGCTGTCGGCTGGTGCACCGCTGCACCCAATCTGATTCCTGCCTGGCCGCTACGGTTGTATGAGGCGAGCCTGGCTGGTGATTTAAAGCAGGCGCGCGAAGTATTTTACAAACAACTCCCATTGCTGCAATTTATTCTTAAGGGGGGATTACCTACGACGATCAAAGCTGGCCTGCAATTGCGCGGATTTGACGCAGGCGTTCCGCGTAAGCCTTTGCTCCCACTGGATTCTGCCGGTCAAAATGAATTGGCTGCATTGATTAAACAATTAGATAGCTAAAACTTATGCCAAGGACATTTGTCCTTGGCGAATTTTCTGAGGATACGCTACCTGAGCAAGGTTGGGTAATAGGTAGTTGTTGGCTGTGATTGTTACCGTTACCGCAGCTATCTATATACTTTAAAAACTTAATTTAAAAAAATACTTCCCACGGCCACGGTTGTGGTTTTCTGGCGGCCGATTTTTGCCGATAGCTACGTTGCTGAAACAGTTGCGTAGCTTGCTATGCGCCTGTTTCAGCGCCTTGCTCTCGACCAAAATCAACGCGCTATAAAATCCGCAACCGTCACCGCGCGAAGTATAGATGGAACTGACTGTTCCAATGACATCTCATTTAACAAGGAAATATCTATGACTACTTCACATGTATTTGACACTTATGCAAAAACAGCGCAGGGTAAAATTATGCACTTTGATGTTGTGCTGGATGAAATAGATGCTACCAAAGCATTAGGTTACGCTAAGACATGGCTAGAAAGTATTGGCGTACATGACGCAGTAGTGACACAAGAAAACTGCATATTTTGCCACAGCATCGAAACTCCATCAGAGTTATTAAAGCAAATCGACAGTCAAGGGTATGCAATTTATAAATTAGAAGGGTGTCCGAAGTGAAGGCGGCATATTGACTAAAGTTACACCAAACACTGATATTGGTAAACCAACCAACTCAATAATAGTCTGAATATTGTCATGGGCACTTACAAACCCCTGATTAAGGTGAGTAAGTCAGGGCAAACGCATTAAAAATTACTAGCAAACAACTCTTTAGTGTGGAAGTCACGATCCCAAACAGTCCTGCGGTGCTCTTGGGAAGGCTTAATTTAAAGATTATTTCTGGAACATATTCAAAGCGAGATGCTTGTCATGCATCAATGACTCAGCTAGTAATACCGCCACCAATAATACATCAAGTCTTTGAATAATATAGTATTTAATTATAATTAAAGTTAAGCTTAAACTGCTTATTGGATATAATTGAATCGCCTACAAAACAATTAATCCTGAGAAAAATCTTAACTAATGAAAAATTCTAGTCCATTAAGTCTTCGTTTACTAATTCGTTCTTTCAAAAATACTTTTTTCAACTCAACGACCTTCCTTTTAACGGTCTATTACCTGATAGTTTAATTAATTCTATTCATCAATCGGGAAATACCCGGAATACAGTTTTTACTCCCTTAGTAACACTGAGAGCCTTTCTGTTTCAGGCACTCAGCTCAACAGGTTCCAGCAAAAAAGCAATTCACTTTCCGAATGGACAAGGTTGTACGGCGTAAGAGAAGTGCTGGCTTTTGGATTATTGAGTGGAGTTGAAGTTTGCCTGACAACACTCTAACGGCACACCGCTCGCGAGCGATAAAGTGGCTGGACAAACAAACAAATATCAGATAAAACTGGTAGTTAGTTTGTATTGGACTGTTGTATAAGCGGGGAGTATGACTAGTGAGGTCATTCTTACAGTGTTTTTCGAAGTGCTTCGGTCAGCAGTTTACCCTGAAATTCGCACCGAGGAGTATCAATGAGACTTCCAAAACTAAATTTAGTGACGCGCCTAAAGACATGTTATTTTGTCAGTCTGTATCAGCTAATTCTGCGCCTAATTCTAATCCAGTTTGCATTTCTATTTGTCGCCAATAATGCCAGTGCTGCAAATCCCCAGTCACCACCGATAGCCATTCCGGCTGGCCTGGTCTCGGGGGATTGGGCAGATAGCATTGCGCTGGAGGTCGGTCCTGGTTTTTCCCCACTTGAACCTCGTATCGAAATTGCTCATCAAAAAGCAGCCCGGATTGGATTGCTGGGTATAGGCTATCAACTTAGCGCTGAAACTGATGTGGTGACAAAACACTCGGCTACCGGTGGAGTACCAGGACATACAGACGACAATGAATATAAGCTGAATGGAGCAACGTTGATTCGGCAGGGCACATCGTCAGATGGTGATAAAGAACGATACCGACTGGCCTACGATGCAACCACGAGTATCGAATATTCAAAATCGAGCAATTCCTGGACTATCAAGCGCGACGGCTTGACCAAACTATTGGGCAATGGCGGAGATCCAAGCCACAACGCGGTTCGCAGACATCGCATTGCCGGGTTAAGATCCCAACCAGACCTTGTACAACTTAATTCGGTAGGCCCATTTCCCGGCTCCTGTACCGATACCCACCCGTCAATATGTACCACGACGGCATGGTTTCTCTCTGTAAAAACTGATGCCTATGGAAATCAGGCAAAGCATTATTACACAGAACCTGATTTGCCTGCCTCTATCGACGACACCTGGTCTCGGCTTAACGGCACCAGAGAAAACTTGCTTACGAAAATTGCCTGGTTTCATGGCTCGTCGCTGCTCGTTGGCGAAGTAAATCTTATCTATGCTGATCGTCCAGATCCAAGAATCAGCTACCAGGATGGCAATGCGCTGATTGTGTCCAAACGCCTGATGTCCATAAAAGCCTCTATCAATAATAAATTGTTCTCACACTACGAGTTTCGATATCAGGATCAGGACAGTCATAATTGCGATGGGGAAGTGCAGAGCACCGACACGTATCAACGACTGACGTTACTACGACGTGTACTCCGCATAGATGTAGAAACAGGTCTGTCGCGAACCATGCGATGTATCACTACTTACCATAAGCAGCTTGCGCGCGCTGATTGGGATACTCCTACTAACGCCGGCAATGAACTCATGGCTTTGTCGTTAAGAGCGGGTAACCACCTGATTCCGATAAACATAAACGGTGATGGCAAAACAGATCTTGTGTATATCAGCAGTCACTCGGCTACGTCGCATCGAGCGCTTGTCAGTAGTGGCAATGCCAAACAGGCCTTCAGTGCAAGTGAAACAAAAAAAGGGGTAAGAGCATGGAATAACCTGTTGAAGTCGGTGTTTTCTGTCTCCTTTTTAAACAACAAGGGCAGCTGGATATTAAGTGATTTTAACCGTGATGGTTATAGCGACCTGCTTCATGCGCGATTTGGTGCCACGGCGCAAGCCAGCAACATTCGCCTTTATTCAGCAAAACGGGACTACTTCTACGATAGCCCGCAAGATCTTAGCCATTGCGATCTTAAATACGCGGACGCAACCGATATCGACGGCGACGGCTTTGTCGACCTTGCGATAAAACCCCATGCTGGTGACGATGACTGTCCGCGAGAGTCAAGCGGTCGGTGGCTACGCAATATGGGCAAAACTCCTTGGTTTAACCCGGGTAATAATGGAGACGCCTGGTCGCGGCTGGCGGTTCCGCATTCAAATACCGTCATTCAGATTGGCGGGGGCACTAATTACCAGATAGACGGTGTGCAAGTTGAACCACCTTTCGGTGCACAGGCCTGGGAGAGGCCAATTGATTTCGTCATGACTCAAGCTCGTTTTGTCGATGTCAACACTGATGGAATCGCCGATATAGTATTCAACTTACATAGAGCATGGCGTAAGTTGACTTCAGATGATGCCAGTGACTATTGCGATACACTAGGTTCTGACAACATGCGTTGTCAATGGCGCGCTGTTGCCGGCACAGACTATTCCCGAATATTTTTTGGCAATGGCTATGGTCAGTTCATAAACTCTCAATTGACAGCAGGCGCGCCTACGCTTGGTTCGCGCAATGGCGTAAGCCCTTACTTTAGCGGTTTCAATCAGTATCAGGACTTGAACAGGAGCGGGTTTCCGGATCTCATTTCAAGCGATTCCCTTGGAACCCTACTGAAAATGCACCACTACAATGGTGTCGCATATGGATTTGAATCGACAACGGTCGATGAATCGGACAGTTCTACTCCCCTTCCAAGCCCTGCAAACTTTCCCTTTGCACCTCATCCCTATGCAGAAAAACAGCCTTGCAATAGCCAATACTGCAGAATCGTTATGGGCGATTTCGATGGTGACGGGTTTACCGACATACTACAGTTCAAAAAAACGGACTCACCGACAAATCAAATCGGCTGCGGCCCAGCGACCACCTATTGCGCTACTGTTCGATTTTCGCGACGCGATACCGCTGAGGGACGCGTGATAGCAAGCGATGGCCCATGGGGTGGTCGGACAGAACTCGATTGGCAGTTCATAGGGGAGTCCAATATGAATGAACAGAACCCCAATATGACAGGCAACCCCGAAGTATTGATCAGCCAGAGCGATAGCGATGGCCGCCACAACTTACGCTATGAACGAGCTGTTTTTGAATCCGGTGGTTTTAAAGGTTTCCCGGTAGCTCAAGTGGCAGATAGTAATGGAGCAAAAATTGTTGCAGGCACCTCATTCACCTCTTTGCTTGAGCGTCGCCCCTTATATCGTGCCCGATACCATCGAGATGGAACCCTTCAACGAGCGGATATTTTTGTTTACGGTCAATACGACGAGCCGGGAGGATACTCCATAGCGACTCGTAAAGATGGATTCAATCCACTCATCCGAACCTGCGAGTATGAACTTGAGCAGCAAACAGACGGCTCGCGAATTCGCTTGGGTCAAGTCATTCAAGACTGCTGGTCCTGGAACAATAGAACTGCACCTGCGCATAGCACCCTATTGGCGCTCGGCAGCCACTGGCGGTATGCAATCAACACGAGTTTGAATGCAGCATTCTGGGATCCAGGTAGTCTGAATTTCAATAGTCTACCGTTGACGTCATTATCCGAAGGCGATATCCATGAGTATGCATGGTTGTCTTCTCTGCCGATATCACCAGCAAGAGCTGAGCTACGCTGGCCCGCGACCGTGTCATTGCCTACCCCAATTGATCCGGAACTTAGACAAACGCAAAGACCGTCCAGCGCATCAGGCAATGGATTTATCAGATTTGTGAATGACATTGAGTGGGATGTACAAACCAGACAAGCGATCCGAATACATAATCATAGGGACACTCGCACCACTAGCGATGACCGTATTGTCGAACAACAATGGGAACTACTCGCTAGCGCAAATGGCTATCGCAAAACTCAAGTTGTTGAATACAGCGCAGACGGCATTGTTCAATCCAGCTATCAGGTTAACAGTTTTAGTGGCTTTGATGACGCGACGGTAGAAGTTGAATGTGGTAGCAATGGTGAAGGCTGTCAGCAAATACGTAGCGACTATGATAATAGAGGGAACCTGACAGCTACCGCGAACAAAACTGCTGCCTGGCGTGAGCAATGGCGTTACGATCCGATATGCGGTCTTGTTCTGTTTCAAAACAGGGTTGAACAGACAGAAGAGACCAAATACGATTTACGTTGCCGCGCGCAAAGCCGCATGAGCAATGGAATTACTTACGACTATGAATACGATGGGTTCAATCGCGTGCAATTGGAGCGTATTGAACAGGCTGGTCTCGGACCGCAGTCAATTACTTCAACCTACTACGATGATGTACTCGACAATAGTCAAGATACTAAGTATGTGGAGCCTAGAGTGGTATCAGTAGCCAATGGCGCCATGACATCTACGTATCTGGATGATTTTGGCCGAGTCACCCGGACAACTACGTGTGAACCTCATCAGGTACCCACCGTTCGTCAAGGAGACCTGAAAGCAGAGTGTCACAAAGCAACTGTCAGAATTAATACAGAACATCTGTATGCAAATAACGGCGAGATTTTGGCCAATGCGCGTCCTTACTTCCCCTCCACTGAGGAGCCAATCTACCAGCTCAGCCTGGACTGGGATACAGCCGGTCGACCAACAGAAACTTACTCTCCCAACCCAGATTCAGACGCCAATAGTCCATGGAGCCGAACCCTTACCTGGTATGCGCCTGGACGAGATATTGTGAAAGATGCTCTAGGGCGAATCCAGAGGCAAGATGCAAGCACTCTGAAACAGAGCCGAAAAATGGCAGGACAAGTAATCGAATCACGAAGCCTCGACAATCTGAGCCGCCTGACCCGCTTGATAAATGCCGATGGTATTGAATATCAATTCAGTTACGACGCCCGATCTCGTATCAAGCAATTACGCCGCACTGGCAAACTAAAGCTGTTTGAAGTAGGCCGTGACTCGATCACCGAACAAGAATGGATAAAAACATTCCGCTACAGCGACAGGGATCAGGTGACAAGGGTAGGAAATCCCGATGGCAGTGCAGTCGACTATTTATATGACAAGATGGGGCGGGTAGTTAAAAAAACACATGTCGACATAGCAGCAAACGCAACCATCGCCGAAAGCTTCAGTTACTCTGAAGACGAATCCCATGGAACCACAACTATGTTGCACACGGATGTCCACGGAGGAGTGAGCACAGAGATCGTCGATGGCTTCGGAAGAATTCACCAGGAGTCGCTGCCCAACGGGTATACGATCAACTACTCCTACGATACTGAAAACAGACAAGTGGTAAAACAAACGACCGGTGGTACCGGACGACAAACAGAGACCCGCAAATTTGATATATACGGGTTTCAGCAGACTCTTGATTCTCCCACTGAGCCACCGAGAACCTTTACCTACACAGGATCTGGATCGGTAGCTCGTGAATCAATGTCGGGTTCCGCCACCATTGAGCGAAAGTACAATGCAGTGGGTCAGTTAGAGCATGAGTGGTTGAGTGGGTCAGAAGGTCGATGGCTGTTAACCGGAAACCAGTACGATGCAGTTGGTCGTCTGGTTGAACGGCTTGAGAATGGCGTCACCACCCTTTATGAATATGACGATCTGGATCGCTTGACATCCATTGTGGAAGGAGCCAAACAAGAGCAGCGATCTCAGTCACTCCGCTATATTGCAGCCAGCGACAAACCGGCTGAGCGCACGCTTTCACTTGGCTCCAAACAGGTAAACAAACTGCGTTACCAATACGATGACTGGGGGAACCTGATCGCACAGTCTGATTTAAAAGGCGTTCGGAGTAGTCGACAGTATGATATCAACGGCTATATCCGTCAAACTACCGATGAGAATGGTTTGGTTTCATCACGTGTGATGGATTCGTTTGGCCAGATTAGATCGACAACTGGAAAAAATCAATCTGTCATGCGCCTGGATCATGATCGGTCGATTA
Source organism: uncultured Methylomonas sp. (assembly GCA_964459125.1). Taxonomy (GTDB): domain Bacteria; phylum Pseudomonadota; class Gammaproteobacteria; order Methylococcales; family Methylomonadaceae; genus Methyloprofundus. The sequence goes on from CAYWLM010000052.1 coordinate 16,698, forward strand.
CGTATCAATATCTGCATGCACAGACTCAGCAGACCACGCCGACAACGGTCACCCCTGCAACGATCACGCGAATGATCGCAGCTGACGGCTCACAGTCTCAAACGGTTACTGATGCTGCCAATCGTGTAGTAGCCAGTGTCGGCCCCCAGGGTGCCGGTTATGAATACGTATATGACGGACCGTTGCTAACAGACATATGGCTGATCGGAACACAACCGTCGACAACCGTTTATCAGCGCACACACTACCGATACGACAATCAGGACAGGGTTACAGCCATTTTTGGACCTTCGGATCCCGCAGCGTTTGCTGCCAATGAACCTGTTAGTGCTAAAAATTACAATGGCCCCAAAGTAGTTTACGAGCGTGACAGCTATGGACATTTGTTACGGATCAATGCCAATGATGTCATTACCGAGAACCGCTATAATCAGGCAGGCTTGCTCATCAGTGAAACCCATGGTGAGGTTGAGCGATTGTTCAACTATACAAGACCATCCAGTTCAGGCAAGTCAACACTGAGGTTGGCGGGTTTTACTGAGATAGGTATTAAAGGGTCAAGCCGAAATCATCAATTCAGCTTCGATTCCATCGGCCGGCTCACTAAAACTGTTTCCAGGGATGACCTGTCAGTCGTAGAGCGGCTGTTTAACGACTTTGATTTTTACGACAACCCTAAATTGAGAACCAGGACGGTTCAATCATCACGTGCCAGTCGAATGTCATCCAGCATTGCAGAACTATGGACTTACGATGTGTACGGGCGGCCGGTTGAAAGAATTACAGATGCATCGCAACTGGGCAAGCTCAGCTCAGCATGGAGTTGGTATGAAAATGGTCAGTTAAAATCCGAAACCGGAATTTCTGGCCACGCATTGCACTATCAATATGACTTTCCAAACTCCGACAAGTTGAAACGTGTATTCAACCCCAAAACCCAGACCTCCTATGTGCAGCCGATAGACACCAATGATCTTGGTCAGCCGGTGCATGTCAAAACAACAGATTCAAACTATTTCCATAGTTTCCAACCGGGGGGAAGATTGCTGTCTACCCGAATTACCGATAGCACAGGTACCAAAAATGCACAGCTGACTTATACCTACCGTAGCGATGGAAAAATCAAGCGTCAGGATTTAGCGGGTAAGCATTCGAATCAGCAACATGAATTTGCATACGATGATCACGGATTTTTGCAGTCAGAATTGCTCTCCAATGACAATGGAACTTACGCCTATCGATATGAGAATTTGGTCTCTGGAGCGCGATCGGCAACCTATATAAATAATTCCCCTAGCACCGATGTGACTTATCAAACCGACACCGCTGAGCGCATTCAAAGCGTCAATGGATCAGCAATCCAATATAACGCATGGCTTGATGTAGTGACGGACCAGCGCGCTTATGAATATTTGCGCGATGCATCAGGTGAGGTCGCCGGCGTCTCTGCCAATGGACAGACTCTTGATTTTCTGCGTGATACTGATGGTAAGGTTCTGGCGGCAATCGATAGAGGTGCTAAGCAGTATATAAACAGTTGGAGTTTGGATGACTATCAACGACCACTGGAAATTCAAACGGTCGCCCCGAACGGCTCTGCTGTTACTCAGCTACATGTATCGGCTTTGGGTGCTGAACTGAATATTCCCTTGGTTTCTGTACTTAAAAACGCTGACAGTCTTATTCTTGACTTATCGCGTTCACAGGCATTTTCAACACAATCCAAAACTACACCGCTAGTGTCTGCCTTTGGCGAAATAGTTCAAGGTTCAAACTTAGTTGCTGCTACATCATTTAATTTCGCTGGTTTGCAGTCTTACGAGAATTTCCCCGGAATCTATTTCTCCCATCATCGGGTGTATGATGCCCAAACCGGGCAGTTCTTACGTACAGATCCTGTTGGGTTGCTGGGCGGGGATCACCGCAGACTCTATGCCAATGCTAATCCTGTCAGCTTCTTCGACCCTGAAGGTTACTGGGCATGTGCCATAGAACCTTTTAATGGTGGTGGTCTCAATCTGGACGATATGCTTGACGACATCATGAATCGTTTTGATTTCCCGGCCATGGAATTTGGATCAGGCAACTCGCAATACGACTTAACCCAAATGGAATTAGCAATGGGAATTGAGGCTATCGACTATTCGTGGCTATCGGATATTGATCTTACAGGAGAATCCGATTTCTGCGGTGGCATTCATTGCGATGGCGGTGATTTTCCGGGATCTCCAGGCAGTGAATCAGATGAGCTTTCACCGTTCGCCAGTTCCTTTGCCAACCAGTCTCGATCAGATAACCGTGAGAAGCGTCAAGAGCGGCGATCGTCACGACGTGATTCGCGACAGCAACGACGTGACGACCGTCAGAGCAGTCGTCAGGCCAAACGTGATCTTCGACGCTGGACGAAAATCAACAATGACTACGAACGCAGTAAAACTGCCTGTGCAAATCACAACGTATCCGCCTGTCGACGCCAGGTGGATCTTCTAGCCTGGTATTTTGGTGAAGGCAAAAGGCCAAGTCGCAGAGTAGTCAACTATGCTGGCAGCCGCGTGGCTGGTGGATCAGGCGGATCACACGCGTCCAATCGAAGTACTGCTGCATTGGATGCGCCTATGCTCACAGAGCCTAGAGTAGCATCGGCGGAAGTAAAACCTGATGTCATGATTAATTATGAAACAGGTGATGTGCGGGTTCGACAGTACAACAGAATCAGCAAGGTCATCGCCGGGGTCCGAGACTACGATGACAACGGAAACCCTTATCTGATTGAGCCACCACGGACCGAAACGAGGTACACATCAACGGAAGCCTGGGAGACTGTATATAATTTCAAGGAGAAGCCATTGGTACAGAGTAGAGCAAGGCAGTGGACGCGGCACGCAGGTGGTCCGCTTCTTATGGGTACAAATTTGGGCTATCAACCGCCGAATTTATGGTCAAATGCATACACCGAGTTTCTCGAGGATGGCCGGGGCTTGTTGGAGAAGGTTGCTGGTCCCTATGGAAGCAAGCTCGTCGTAAAAGGGTTGAAGAAGATCTATAATGGTCCTGCAAACATCGGTATTATTGTCAACATCACCGATATAGGAATAGATGCCGTAAAGCTTTCTGACGAGTTTGGGTATTGCATTTCCGATCCTAGATACTGCGATCAGCACCGCATTGAGACCCTGAAACATAGCACGGGGAAGAAAATGGTTGAAACGTTGCGAGATACAACACTGGGGCCCGCGTCACCTCTTGGAGAGTACATAGCTCCTGTAAAATGACCTGTTGCTCAAGAATCAAAAGCCAGTCTGAGGAGTAGGCC
>CAYWLM010000053.1:0-19666 GCA_964459125.1 uncultured Methylomonas sp.
TGGCGGTATGATTATGACTGCCTGGCCAATGTCAGGTACCTGGATTATCGGATTGTTAATAGCTATCGATATGATTTTTCATGGCTGGGGATATGTCGCTTTGGCACTTACGGCTAAGGATGCACAGAAGTCTAGCTGATTATATTAACGGATTAACTATAAATATATTAATCCTAATCTGTGGCTAAAAGTATGTTTCCATATGACAACTTACACATGGTCAGTTTGACAGTTTGATCATTAGCTCTTTACGCAGCTTTTTACATGCCTGACTCAAGATTCGGTTCTAGTATGTGAAGTATATATTAGAGTTATAGTACAAACATTCGTTGAATACATACAGGATCGTTTTTCAACGCTGGCTGTGATATTGTAATTCAGGCTAAATGCTAGCTGGTCACAAGGGATAAGGTTTCGATATCTGGAAAAATAAGCCCAGTGATACTTCAAGCCAGCTAGTTCCCACGCTCCTCTGTGGGAATTTATATGGGAAAGCGCAATGCTTGACTTGACGCAAAAGAGTCACAAGCTATATTCCCATTCTGGAGCAGACGAGAAAAACACTTTGGGTTTGATGCTATAGAACTAAAACTGGCCTTGAAATTTCAACTCTCTCTTTAAAATCATTTGGGGTTACACGCGTGTATAAGTTTTTTTTATATTTTTTGGGCATACAGCTTTTTCTGTTCTGGATAGAGCAGTCTAATAGTGTGCATCAGAATATTATTATTCCGTTTACTGAAGTAATTGCTTATATCAGCGGTTGGTTAATAAAGCTGTTTGATGATCAGGTTATTTCACACGGCATTATCATACAGCAAGCTGATACCGGTTTTTCAGTGTCTATACAGTCAGGTTGTAATGGTGTTGAAGCTGTACTGGTGTTAATCGCTGCTATCGTTGCATTCCCATCACCTTGGAAGTATAAGATCTGGGGAATAATAACTGGTTTTTTTGCAGTGGAGTTGCTTAATATTGTGCGTATTATTTCTTTGTTTTATCTTGGTCAATGGGATATGCATATTTTTGAATGGGCGCACTTGTATATCTGGCAAGCACTGATCATGTTAGATGTATTAATTATATTTTTATTGTGGCTCAAACTATTACCGGCTGCTCAAGAAGTAGAGGCTAATGACTATGCAAATTAATCCCTTGACTGCATTTATTATTAAGGTCTTCCTATGTTTACCTTTGTGCTATTGGGGATGGTATTATTTTGCCGATCTAACAACATGGATAGTAATCAGCGTAGCCGAACCTTTGTTACAGTCTTTATTCCCCGAGCTGATTATCGGGATAGAGCAAGCAGGTTATCTGGTAGAGGTTATTGCTGAAGTGACAGTACCTGCACAGAATCTGCCAAGAGGTATGGTTGCAGAATTACCGATTCCAGTTAATCCATTAATATATAGCTATGGTTTGCCACTAGGGCTGGCACTTACCTTGGCTTCACCCTTCAGTTTTTTTAGGACTTTGGGTGCTATCTTTATTAGTCTGTTGCTGTTTCTGCTGATTCAAGTCTGGGGGATTAGTTTTGAGTCGATGAAAGTGTTGTTTTTACAAACGCCACCGGAATTGATAGGTAATATGATATTGCCATCATGGCAAAGGGATTGCATTGCACTGGGTTACCAGTTTGGTGTGTTGATATTGCCAGTAGTTACTCCGGTTATTATCTGGGTAATATTTTATCAAGATTTTATTGTACGGTTTACACCAGCATTATCTAGAAAGAGCAGGCCTTAATGACGAGGCAGTTGTTGTAAATTATATTTAAAACATTTCGGCTATGACTTCCAATTCATTACTTTTCTTGCTGGTGACATAGACGTTTTTGAATTGGATAATAGCCGACACTCGTAGCATGTTCTATATTCGGGTATAAATACAAAATTGTAGGCAAGCCATATTTAAGAGCTTTTTTTAATTCTTTATCAAGGTTAACCCCGGCGGTAAAGACTCACCAAACATTTGTTTTTCCTCGCTAGCATCCAGTTGCTTAACTGATTCAAGCATTTCTATCCATGAGCCAGGGGCTTTGCTGGCTTTTAATTGCTCAATAACCTTTGCACGAAGTTCATCGTTTATATCTCGTGCTCTATCGCCGCTCATGCGTGTAATTAAGGTCGCAGCAAAGCCTGCCTGAGGTGTTTTTTTCCAGTCTACTTTAAGTATTTGTTCTAGCCAGTTTGATGCTGTATCGCTAGGAACGACAAAATGCGTGCTTGCATGAAAAGGTACGCGTGCACAGATGCGACCAATAGCCCACCAGGTTTGTGCTGGTTCACTGGCTTTTTGCAGACGTTTTAATAACCACTCACCCAGTTGTATTTTTTGTTCAATGGGCAAACGTTCTAGTACTGCAACAAGACGCACCATATCATCATAGCCTCGTTGTTTGCTTTGCTTGGCGATATTACCCTGGCGTGCCGAGGCAGGGTTTAAGTATTTAGCCAGGTCGTTAAAAATCTGTTCTTGTGCCTCTGTATCTAAGCCTCCTGAAATACGTCGCCATAAAGTCCACCATTCGCTCCAGTTTTGGGTTTCATTGACAAACTGAATTTGATTGCTATAGCTTTTCCAGAGTTGCTCGACACGCCAATTATCCAATTGGTAACCAAAACCTGGACGCAAGCAATAACCGATTAAACTTAGCCAGACTCGCTCATGGTTGGCCGAACGGCGATGGTTTTTACGCACTTGCAGTAATACGGTAAACAATTCACGCAGTAAATGGCTAGACCAGTCGCTGCGTAGGCCTAAGTATTTTTCTAAATCAGCGCGTAAACTTTTGACTGATTTCGGGTTAATATTTTTAGATTTTGAACCGAAAATATTTTCGATTAATTCGACAGCGTTGCTAAAGCCGGCAGGTAATTCTTTGGCAAGCAGTGCGGTATTGTTTTTTCTGATTTGAAACTGTACATCCCAGCGTTGCTGGGTATTTTGCATAGCAACACATTGGATTTGTAAGGTGCCTACTTCGGATAAGGTGACTGATAATTGTACGGTGACTTCTGAACTGGTATCACTATTTTCCTGAGTAAATGCCACTGCCAGTGGAGGTAACGGATGAAAATCATCATTAATTGTGACAATATCTCCGGCTTTATACTGCTGTCCCCCGGTTAATGAGACCAAATGAAAACTGACCGGCTGTCCCAGACGTAAAGAGAATTGATGATCGGTTAAAATGATTTCATTGCCTTCCTCACTGCCACGCGGCAAGATGCAAACACCTTGTGGGTCTTGTTCAGAAGCGATTAACAGGAAGTAACTGCGCGATGCACCGCCACCAATTTTGATTTTTTTATGTTCACGGGCAATACTATAGCTAACTGCACCATAGGCAACTGACAGTTCAGGGTGCTGATTATCCAATAGTGTTGGCGGAGCATCACGCCATGAGCTGATTAAGTCGATCGTGCGCTGGGTAATTGGCTGACTACGAAATACACCGCCATTCAAAAGCAGAGCATCTGGAACAATAGTTTCATTACCTAATGCACTTTGCGCTGCTTGCCGATGGGTATTTAAAAAAGCGGCAATATGTTTGCTTATAGCGGGTTCTGCAGTATAGGGCAAACCAAATTCAACGATACCACTGCGTTTTTTATCCGGCAGATCTGTAAGTTTAGACAACGGGAAAAAACCATCCAAAGCGATTTTTTGTACTTCATCTCGGTGTAGACTTATTGAACGTGTGCCGCCGATTAATTTAGCACCACCGCCTAATAAAGTGACATTTAATTGCTCAGGCGCATCCTCTGCTAACAAGCGTTCTTTGGCTATACGGCATTGTTCGAGTAAATGGGATAAGTCAGCTGCTGATAGTTTTTTATTATCAGTACTCAAACGTGATTCAGCTAGATGAGCCAGGGCCAGGTCGATATTATCGCCACCAAGCATTAGATGATCACCCACGCCGATACGTGATAACTGAGGTTCAGCCAAATCATGATCGATTTTGATCAGGGTTAAATCTGTGGTACCACCGCCAACATCGCACACTAACAGGAGTTTAATATTGTCCAGCGTATTTTTTAGATTATCGTTATGCCGGCGTAACCAGTCGTAACAAACTGCTTGTGGCTCCTCTAGCAGCCGGATGTGATGCAGGCCTGCAATCTTTGCTGCTTCTAATGTTAAAGAACGGGCTGCTTCATCAAATGAAGCTGGTACAGTGATAACAATATTTTGTTGTTCAAATAGCTGATCCGGAAACTGATGATTCCAGACTTGACGCACATGTTTCAAATAACTGGCACTGGCATCAAGCGGGGAAACTTTGAATACATCTTCAGTACTGCCCCAGGGTAAAATGGCAGCTGTATGGTCAATAGAAGGATGAGATAACCAGCTTTTCGCACTGCTAACAAAACGCCCCTGAGTTTTTGCACTTAAAACACGCGCTGCAGTACCTATCACTGCCTGTTCACCAGAGGGTGAGTAAGCCATATCCGCCGCTGATAATTCACCTTCAGCGGGGTGGTAGCGAACTGAGGGTAATAAATTTTGTGTAGATACTTCACCTGGTGCAACCAGCTGTTGTATTTCAAAAATCTGAATAGTGGCGTTTTTTTGCCGGGTTTTGGCATAGGCAACCACCGTATGTGTAGTGCCTAAGTCTATGCCTATATGGTACTGGGCTGATTTATTATTCACAATAATATAAATTCTCGTTCCCACACAATGTTGTGGGAACGATGGGGTTTAATTACTTACTCATCACCGGAACGTACATCAAATTCAATTTTCCAGCGGTTATCATCCTGGTTGGAAATTGCATGTAATGCTAAGGTTCCTGTTTCAGTGACGGCTACCGAAAGATGTACGGGGATCACTTCACCTGCTTTACGATTCTCTTGAGGTAAGGTGATTTCTATTTCATCTAGTTCTTCAAGCTCTTCATCTGACCAATAGTCTAAACGGCTACCCACACTGTCTTCTCTGCGTGTTTTAGAGCCAAAAAAGCGAAAACGGACAGGTTCACCAACAATGACACCAAACTCATCATTAGGTAACTCAACTTCTGAGCCCTCTTCCATGCCAAAGGGAGCAATACATAAGGCCTGAATCTCGGGAGGCATGCCAGGAACTGCTGGCATAGCGCTTTCGACGCCTACATAATAAGAAGCAGCTGTTCCGCCTTTAATACGGACTCCTTTTCCTTTACGCACATAACCATAATAAGAGGCTCCACGTGCAACAGCTAAATCTAAATCCAGCCCGGTTAATAAACGTGCGTCAGGTGCCTGTTCATTTTTTAACCATGAGTTGATGACATCCATCAAACGATCTGCAAAGCGTGTGGCTTTTAAAACACCGCCATTAAATAATACTGCAGTCGGGTGTATGAACGTGGAGTTTTCCGGCAGGTTAATATCATTTAACTCATCAACTGCATTTAATTGTCGTGTCAAAAAACCTGCTAAATGTCGTGTGATACCCGCATCTTGTGCATAAGGTAAGCCTGCGGTACGTAAACCAGAACGTGCTCGACTGACGGGCTGTTCACTACTGGCAACTTCAGGTAGAAATCCTTGCAGTAAAACTGTATTCACTTCATCACGGTTAAGCTCGGTGCGTAGCGTACCGCCAATTAAAGATGATCCACGATTCGGGACAACGATGGGGATATTATCCGCTTCATCATCACTGAGAATTTTTTCTTTAGCTGCACGGCAAGCATGCGTTAATGCCTGTATTTGCCATCCTTCCAGGCGTTTGCCTCCGTCCTGTTCCAGTTTGGCTTTTAGCGTATAGGCCAAAGCCAGATCCATATTATCGCCACCTAATAATATGTGGTCACCCACAGCAATACGCGTTAAGCCGAGAGATCCATCTTCTTCCGTGACAGCAATCAGTGATAAATCGGTAGTACCACCGCCGACATCAATAACTAAAATAACATCGCCTACATTAACGTGATTACGCCAATCGCCTTCACTTTTCTCGATCCAGCTATACAATGCAGCTTGTGGTTCTTCCAGCAAAATAACATTTTTTAAGCCTGCATTTCTGGCGGCTTCTGCGGTTAACTCGCGTGCAGCCGGATCAAAAGACGCGGGAACAGTCAGCGTTATTTCCTGATCCTGTATCAGTGCGTCAGGATGTTGTTTATTCCAGGCGGCACAAAGGTGTTCTAAATAGGCTGAGCTGGCTTGAAAAGGTGAAACACGTTCAACATCTTCAGGAGCGTCATTTGGCAATATCGCTGATTTACAATCTACACCAGCATGACATAGCCAGCTTTTTGCGCTAGACACTAGCCGAATAGGGGTTTTAGTGCCTAAATTACGGGCAATTTCACCGACTAAATAATCAGGTTTTGCAGTCCAGGGCAGGGCTGTTTCTCCTTCATTAATTTCAGCTTCATGTGCCTGATATAAAAAAGAGGGTAGCTGTTCCTTTTCTTCGATTACGCCGGGAGCAGTCAGCTGAGGAATTTGTAGAACATGTTGAACTATTTCATCGGCATCAGGATTTGATATATCAGCATAGGAAAGTACACAATGTGTTGTTCCTAAATCGATTCCTATGGAGTAATGAGCACCTTCAGGCTTATGAAAGGCTGAGCCAGAAGAGTGCTCTGTTGCTTCCTCCTCTATTTCGTTATCTGCTTGAAGATCCAATTCCTGGTCTGGAGACGTATCCTCTTCGTTTTGTGATGTATCATGTTCAGGCGTTTGCTCTGAATCATTCACTGGTTTGTTCATGTCAAAAAAACCCATTATAGTTCAACCTCCGCAGCTGCGATGATATTAGCATTATGACCTTCTGTTAGTTTAGGCAGTTTAATATCTGACACCTGCCAGCCTTTATGTACTAAAGTACCAGTAAAAGGAGCATGCCCCACGATATTACCAGTCAAGCGGACCTCTGCCGCATTAAAGCCTTTGTTTAAAGTGATTTTAGAGCCTTCTGGTTCAGAGCGTACTGTCGCTAAGCTGAAATGCTCATTGATTACTTTATTGCATCCTGTATGTACAACCCGAGCTGCAGCACCAATATCTGCATCACTGTAGGCGTTGACATCTTCTTTAATAAAATCAATAAAGCGGGCTTCTTTTTGCAATAAATTTAATAACTGTAATGCCGCGTCTGGTGTCGATTCTTTTAATACGATAGGCTCTGGAGCAGGTAGTTGAACAATTTTTTCTACTTCTATAATTTTCTCAACTTCAACTATTTTTTCGACAACTTTTACTTCTGGTTGAAGTGTAGGAATCTGGGTAGAAATTGCCTGTTCTTTAGTATTGTTTAGTGCTTGAGTTGCTTGTTTGCTTCTGCGTATCAAGCCGATTAACATGGCAAATAAAAGGATAATTATGGTAAGTGCCAAACCGAATACAGTCGCTGCTAAATAAGCATGAATGGCATCAAAAGTGGTGGGAATAAGTTCTAGATCAATTTTATATTGGCTGGTGTTCATAAGTATTTTAAGGTTTTATAAGGATGAACTGGAGTTGTGTGTATTGAATAGTGTTATTGAGTGGCCCCTGCTTTGCGGGCTGCTTCTGCAAACATCAATGAATTCAAAATTTTACGTGTTACTTCAATACGTGTTTTTTTCAGGTAACGGTCAGCGATAATTTCAGGTACTCCTGCGTTAATAAACGTAGCTCGAATTTTTGTTAAATCAGATTCGCATTGTTTGATGACAGCATCAGTCGCAACACGAGAATCGATTTTTTGATAACCTTGTTTCTGGGCTTCTTTATAAACGCACTGGGTATAGGTGTATTTGTCTTCCTGTACTTGTTTTATCGTTGCGTCGGAAAGATCTGAGCCATTCCATGCCTCTATTGCCGGTTGTGGTTTAGTGGTATTATCTATCGAAGGTGTATCCTTTTTGTTTGGAGTAGGAGTTGTGTTTCTTGTCTTGTTTTCATCGGTACACGCCTGGATAAATAAAGCACTTAGAATAAGGATTATAAAATTTTTCATAAGCTGTGAGTATGTAATGTGTAAGAGAGTTAATTTTACGCGAATGCATGGCAATGGACAATTGCTCTTATGTGTATAAGCTATTTATAAAATGGCTGATACGCTAACAACTGCTGCAAAGATTGAACAGAAAATTAATTAACTTCGAAAGCCAGGGAACGTTCCCTGAATATAAGCCTTTGGCGTATTACGTGTTTTATCCTTTTAAGCTAATGGGGGTATTATGTATAGGTGACGTCATTGCTGCACTCCAAATCTCAATTTGATGAATTCCACTACTCTAGATGGCTTTGCTTAACACTTTGGCATTGCGCAGGTGATTATAATTTTTTTGTAAGGCTAAGGGCAGTTCTTGAAATGATTTATCTTGAAAACCTCTTTCTTTAAACCAATGCATGGTTTGAGTTGACAGGGCAAACAACTGCTGTAATGAATTTTCCCTGGCTTTGGTGTAAACCTGCTCCAGTAATTGATTGCCCCGCGCTGCTCTTCTATAATCCGGGTGTACCGCTAAACACGCGATTAATCCTGCATGTTGTTCAATTTGATGTAAGGCAGTACAGCCAATAATCAGACCATCACGATCTATAACAATATAATCGTTAATATTTAATTCCAGGTGTTCCAGTGAACGCGCTATTAATAAGCCTAACTGTTCAAGCGGGTTGATTAATTCTAGAATGCCTGGAATATCAGTTAATATAGCTGGGCGGATGGTTTCAAATTCAGTTGAACTGATCAATGTGCCTATACCATCACGGCTAAAAAGTTCGATCAATAATGCGCCATCAATATGTCTATTTAAAATATGTACCCGATTAACTCCAGATTGACAGCCATGTATAGCAGATTGTAAAGCGCATTTGGTACTGATGGCGAGTCGGGCTTCATGATCAATAAAAATTCGGGTTTCAGCTGAGGTCATTTGTGCGATATGACCCGTTTCTGTCGATTGACAACTTTGTTCGGTCAGCAGAATCAGTTTGTCAGCCTGCAATGATATGGCTATCTCGGTGGCGACTTGTTCGGCAGATAAATTAAACAGTTCACCGCTGGGTGAATAGCCTATGGGGGAAATCAATACCACGTGACCCAAATCAAGTTGCTGATTTATTGCTGCGCTATCTATACGACGTACTTTGCCGGTATATTGATAGTCTATGCCTTCAAGTACACCTATGGGTTGAGCCGTCACAAAATTACCAGATATAACCCTGATTCTGGCTCCAGACATAGGTGAATTCGCTACACCTAAAGAAAGTAAAGATTCGATTTCTACTCGAACTAGTCCGGCTGATTCTTTAGCGCATTGCAGCGCCGTTTCATCGGTGATGCGTAACTGCTGATGAAATTGAGATTGTTGATTTTGTTTTTGTAAACGCTGATCAATTTGCGGGCGTATGCCATGCACTAAAACCAGGCGTATACCAAGACTATTTAATAAAGCAAAGTCATGGATCAGCTTATCAAAGTTTGCATCTATAACAGCCTCACCACCAAAATAGATAACAAAGGTGCGATTTCGGTGAGCATGGATATAGGGGGAGGAGTCCCGAAACCAGTTAATAAATGAGTCAGAGTTATGCATCTATGCGTTTTATAACAATTTTTAAAAAACTAATGTAGGTCGGGTTATATTTTTGCACAGCAGAAAAATATAACCCGACTAGGTGCTAGGCGCAAGTTTCAGCAGAAATCCAGGCGGTGACTAGATTCCCGATAAAAGCTTTCGGGAATAACGGTATACGATTTGTTATTGGTACTGCTTGTACTTAGTTGTCAGTTACCGCGCCTTCTGAAGCAGAACTAACCAATTTAGCGTATTTTGCTAACACACCACGAGTATATTTCGGTGCCGGCTGTTGCCAGTTTTGCAGGCGAGCTGCGATTTCAGTCTCTTCTAAGTGTAAAGTCAGGTTTTTACTCTCGGCATCAATGCTGATTTTGTCGCCATTTTCAACTATAGCTAATGGACCACCAACATAGGCTTCGGGAGTAATATGACCGACGACAAAGCCATGTGTTCCACCTGAAAAACGCCCGTCTGTAATCAATGCAACCTCTTTGCCTAGGCCTTTTCCCATAATGGCAGAAGTAGGTGATAACATTTCGCGCATACCTGGGCCACCTTTTGGGCCTTCGTAGCGAATAACGATGACATCACCTTTAACAATATCGCCGTTTAAAATACCTTGTAAGGCTTGTTCTTCGGCATCATAGACTTTTGCTGTACCGGTAAAATGCAAGCCTTCTTTGCCGGTAATTTTGGCAACCGAGCCTCCTGAGGCTAGGTTGCCGTGTAAGATCACTAAATGACTGTCTTTTTTGATCGGGTGATCTAATGGCAAAATCATATCTTGATCGATAGGATAAGGCGCGACATCCGCGAGGTTTTCAGCTAAAGTTTTCCCGGTAACGGTTAAGCAATCACCATGCAGTAGTCCCCGATCAAGCAATATTTTCATCAATGGTTGAATACCGCCAATTTCAATCAACTCCGCCATTTGGTAGCGACCGCTAGGTTTCAAGTCGGCAACCATGGGCACATTTGCTCCGATACGGCTAAAGTCACTTAGTTGGATATCAACACTCGCTGAGTTTGCCATGGCCAAAATATGTAATACTGCATTGGTTGAACCACCTAGAGCAATAATGACAGTTATGGCGTTTTCAAAAGCCTTTTTGGTCATGATGTCGCTAGGTTTTATATCTTTTTTAAGTAGCTCTAATACTGCCGCACCGGCGCGTTCACAATCTTCGCGTTTTTCTTCCGAAATAGCCGCTTGTGCTGAGCTGCCTGGTAAACTCATACCCAGGGCTTCAATTGCTGAGGCCATAGTATTGGCTGTGTACATACCTCCACAAGAACCTGCACCAGGTATAGCTTTTTCTTCAATAGCAGCAAGTTCTGCATCATCAATCTGGTTATTTGCCCGTGCACCAACAGCTTCAAAGACTGAAACTACATCCAGTTTATTGCCTTTATGACAGCCTGGTAAAATTGTACCGCCATAAACAAAAATAGCAGGGCGGTTCAAACGTGAGATGGCAATCATGCATCCGGGCATGTTTTTATCACAACCGCCAATCGCAACAAGCCCATCAAAGCCCTGGCAACCAGTAACCGTTTCTATAGAATCAGCAATGACTTCGCGGGAAACCAGTGAGTATTTCATGCCTTCCGTACCCATCGAGATACCATCAGAAATAGTAATAGTATTGAAGATAATGGCTTTGCCATTTGCATCGTCAACACCGCGAGCTGCATCATCAGCAAGTTTGTTAATATGCATGTTACAAGGGGTGACCATGCTCCAGGTTGAGGCAATGCCTATTTGTGGTTTCTGGAAATCTTCGTTTTTAAAACCTACTGCATGTAGCATGGCGCGACTTGGCGCGCGTTCCATACCATCTACTACTTTGGATGAAAAGGTGCGAGTTTTGTTATCATTTGCCATCTGATTTTAGCCGTATGCTTGAAGTGTTGATAAATAGTGTGTGGTTGATACTGCGGTGTAATGCACAGTACCTATTAGTCCAGATTACAGGATACAAGAATAAAGTGATGGGTTAAAAAGTATCCCAATTACCTTGTGATTTACGTTGCCAGCTGATTTTGGGGATCAATAATCCAAGGAATATGCCTAGAAAAGACAGTATGCCGCCATACAGGAACCAGTCCTGGCTAGTGCTATCTTCTAAAGCCTGTTTTTCTCGTTTCAATTGTTGTAATTCACGCTCAACATTGACGACCCGTTCTTGTAATTCATTGCGTTGTTGTTTTAATTGTATGGCATTTGAAGCTGTTTGGCGTATATCATTCAGGTCATTACTCAGTTGATCACGTTCATTAATTAGATCGCTATTACCAGTGGCTGTGCCGCTATCATTTTGTTGTATTTCTGCTAAAGACGCTTTCATTTTCTCGTTTTCTGACTTTAACAATTCGAGTTCCTGATTCGCTTTTGTTAAATACCAACTGTTAGTCGGTTTGTTTTGAATAAAACGTGTCGGCAGGTAACCGACTAGCCCTCCACTGGTTTTAACTTTACTGTAGTTTGTGGCTTTATTATTATCTAGCAATGTGAGTTTTGTGCCACTGGAAAGCATTTTGATGATTTTATGGCTATTGCTTTCACCACTACGCAAAGTCAAGTCCACGCTGTCAGATACATAAACAGTTTCTGCAAAGGCGCTATTGCAACTAAGCACAGTTAAAATAAGATAAAAAAAATATTTCACAAATAGATCCTGATATTTAAAGCTATAATTATACTC
Source organism: uncultured Methylomonas sp. (assembly GCA_964459125.1). Lineage (GTDB taxonomy): Bacteria > Pseudomonadota > Gammaproteobacteria > Methylococcales > Methylomonadaceae > Methyloprofundus. The sequence goes on from CAYWLM010000053.1 coordinate 12,232, forward strand.
TGTCTTTTCAGAGTAACTTATTAGTTTATGAATTTATGTACACATTAGTAATTCTAATAGGGCTTTTTGCGCATGTAAGCGATTTTCTGCTTCATCATAAATAACACTTTGTGCCCCATCAATGACTTCTGCTGCAACTTCTTCTCCCCGGTGTGCAGGTAAACAATGCATAAATAATGCACCAGAATCAGCATTATCCATAATTGCCTGAGTGATCTGAAAATCTTTAAAGGCACGTATACGTTGTTGCTGCTCTTCTTCTTGCCCCATACTAGCCCAGACATCGGTGACAATTAAATTGGCACCTTTGGCGGCTTCCATTGTGGAGTTAAATACCCGCACATGATTGCCTGCTGATTTAACAATATCAGCATCAGGTAGATAGCCTTCAGGGCTGGCAATATGTAAGTTAAAATCAAGGCGGATTGCAGCATTGATATAAGAGTGGCACATATTATTACCATCACCTATCCAGGCCACTGTTTTACCTTTAATATCACCACGATGCTCGAAATAGGTTTGCATATCGGCCAATAACTGGCAGGGGTGTAATAGGTCTGTCAGTCCATTGATAACCGGGACACTGGAATGCTCTGCAAATTCGGTAACGGTTGCATGGTCATTGGTACGTAGCATGATGGCATCCACCATACTCGATATAACCTTGGCACTGTCTCTAATTGGTTCGCCTCTACCTAGTTGTGTATCTCGGGGAGATAAGAATATAGCACTGCCACCAAAGTTTGCCATACCTGTTTCGAATGAAATTCGTGTGCGCGTCGATGACTTTTCAAAAATCATGGCTAATACCTGACCTTTTAAAGGCTGAAAGTCAGGATTCCGGGTGTTCTTTAATTCTATAGCGCGCTGGATTAAAGCGCGGAATTCATTGCTAGATAGATCAAGTAAACTGATAAAGTGTCTGGGTTTATTCATGTGGTTTATGATTTTTTGGTATAGCTGTCAATCAGGCTGGATAAGATATTTACCAGTAGTTCAATCTGCTCTTTGCTAATAATAAGAGGCGGTAGTAAGCGTATGCTTTTATCCCCAGTTACATTTATCAACAAGCCAGAATCTAAGGCAAGACTCACTAATTCTGTACAAGGCTTATCCAGTTCTATGCCGATCATCATGCCTTTATTACGTATATCTACAATATGCGGGTTATTATTGAGCCGTATGCTAAAAGCCTGGTTAATGGTCTTGCCTTTATCGCTTGCCTGTTGGCAGAGATTTTCATTTTCTATGGTTTCCAGTACTGCAAGTGCTGCTGCACAGACCAAGGGATTACCGCCATAGGTCGATCCGTGTCTGCCTGCAGTTAATAATTTGCTTGCTTTTCCTTTGGCCATACAAGCACCAATAGGCACACCATTTCCTAAGGCTTTGGCTAAAGTACAGACATCGGGAATGATATTATTATGCTGAAAAGCAAACCATGCACCTGTTCTGGCAATACCCGTTTGTACTTCATCTAACATCATTAATAAATCATGCTGATCACATAAGCTACGAATATTATTTAGATAATCCTGTGCAGGAATATTGACACCGCCTTCACCCTGTATAGGTTCAACCAGGATAGCGACGATATCGTTATGCTGGTCTAAAGCCGTTTCAATAGCTTTAATATTATTAAAGGGTACGCGTACAAAACCATCTAATAATGGGGCAAAACCATTTTGTACTTTTGGGTTTCCTGTTGCGGATAAGGTTCCCATAGTACGCCCATGAAAACTTTGCTCCATGACGATAATGGCCGGATTTGCTATATTTTTTTCATGCCCATATAAACGCGCTATTTTGATTGCTGCTTCATTAGCTTCAGCACCAGAGTTACTGAAAAAAACATTATCCATTCCGCTAAGTTGACAAAGCCTGGTCGCTAGCTGTTCCTGCTTAGGAATATGGTATAAATTCGAAGTATGTAATAGCTGCTGGCTTTGCGCGCAGATAGCGTCATGTACAGCGGGATGCGCGTGGCCTAAACTACAGACCGCAATGCCGGATAACGCATCTAAATAGCGTTTATTGTCTTGATCCCACAACCATGCGCCTTCTCCCTTTGCGAAAGTGACGTTTAGCCGCCCATAAGTGGGCATAATATGACTGGTCATAATGGTCTTTTATATAAAACTAGCATAAAGCCCCAACTAGCTTTTTGAAAAAAGGGCTGATTATAGATTTGTTAATTTTAATGAGCAAGCAATAATTGTTTAGTTGAGGTACTTTTTTTGTGTGATAAATCCTGATAAGATTAGTAGGTTTTTATTTATTTGGATAAATGTTATGGAAGTAATCGATAGAATTAAAGATCAATTGGGCAGTCACTCTGTTGTGTTATACATGAAAGGAACACCTGATTTTCCACAGTGTGGATTTTCAGGACAAGTGATTCAGGTCATGCAGGCTTGTCGTGCAAAATTTATGTATATCAATATTTTTGAAGATCTGGAAGTCCGTGAAGCCTTAAAGGAGTATTCACAATGGCCAACGTATCCGCAGCTATACATTAGTGGTGAACTGGTCGGTGGCTGCGATATTATTATGGATTTATATAATAAGGGCGAGTTACAGACAATGATTGCAAATGTGGATTGTGTCACCGAGTAATTGATAGACAAATGCATGTTTGAAGCTAAAGGGATAAACTCAGTCTATTATTAAATAATAATTTACATTCCTCTATATGTACTCCGTGCGGTAATGTTCGCGCGGAGTTTATTGCAGCTAAAGACAATCGCCAAATTCCATAATAAGCTGTTGGCAATTAAACCATATTTGCGGGTAATAATAGCCAATAATAAGGCGCAAAATATATTCATAATATACGGCAACGGTAAAAAAACGTGCCGCAACTGCCCAAAAGCGATTGGCATTTTCTGAGCAGCGCCAGACTGAGACCGTCCACCAGAAGGTAGGTAAAGCAAGGATAACTAGTATTGTAAGCCAGCTCGCGATGGTATAGGATCCATTGTTTGAACGATAATCAGCATACAATAAGGCGATATTAAAAATAATGAATAAGGGAAAAAATGCGCTTGCCAGTGACTGTCTTCCCAACCAGGCTGACTGTATATACATATAGAGACTACTCCTGTCAGCTTTTGCTAAGCCATTGAAGTCAGGCTCATTCTTAGTTTGTGCAGGCGTTAATATATAAAGGATATAAGTTGTTATCAGCAATATCAGTCCTGTTTCTATAGGGCTGATAAATGATGTAAAGGCAAAAAAAGCTGCTAAAGAATGTATAAACATGATTTGTTTCTTGATGGGTTATCTTAGGTTTGCATCTAGTCTTATCTAATGTATGCTAATCTAGATTTTTTTTCAATCAGAAGGTTATTTTAATGGATGTACGTATTAAATGGGTAGAGGGGATGATGTTTCTGGGAGAATCAGAAAGTGGTCATGCTGTTGTTCTGGATGGGCCGCCTGAAATAGGTGGTAAGAATATGGGCGTCCGCCCAATGGAAATGTTGTTACTAGGTATGGGTGGATGTACTTCAGTTGACGTTATGCAGATTCTGCAAAAAGGCCGGCAAAATATCACTGATTGTGTCGCCGAGATTTCAGCTGAACGAGTAGATACGATTCCTAAAGTGTTTAGCAAAATTCATGTACATTTTGTGATCACAGGAAAAAACTTAAAAGAAGCTGTGGTTGCTCGTGCCGTTAAGCTTTCGGCAGAAAAATATTGCTCAGCTTCTATTATGCTGGAAAAAGCAGTTAAAATTTCCCATGATTTTGAAATCGTTGAGGCTTAGGAAGTTTTAAATGTAGAGCGGACTGGTTCGCTCTATGTGGATTGTTGTAAAGGTGTAAGCCAGCCCGATGAATATCAGACTGGCTTTTTCGTTTACTTCATTTGCTGATAAAGCTCACCAAGCTGTTTAATTTCATCATCACTTAGCTGTTTAGCAATCACTCGCATACGGCTATAAATATCATTGTGGCGGGTACCCTTTTTATATGCCATCAATGTATTTACTGTATATTCAGATTGTTGGCCAGCTAATGCAGGCGTGTCCATGCGCTTGCCTTTGCCTGAAGCACCGTGACAGGTAAAACAAGGAGGTAGGATTTTTTTACCATTTCCTTGGTTTACCATCAATTCTGCTTTACTCACGTCTTGAGTAGAAGCTTTGTTTTGCGCGGCGGGTAAAGACTGAAACCAAGCTGCTAAATCAGCACTATCCTGATCACTAAGCCCCTGCGCAACCGAATTCATCATAGGGTTATCACGTTTGCCATCAGCATAATCACGTAATTGCTTATAAGTGTAATTTGCTGTCTGGCCAGCTAAAGAAGGAAACATACCCATGGCACTTATACCTTTTTCACCATGACAGCTAGCACAGGATTGCGCGAGTTGCTCGCCCTTTTGCACATTGCCATTTTCGACAAAATTCAGCGTTTCAGGCATCCAGACCATATTAGAAGCAGGTTTGGCTGATACAAAAGAGGGTATTATTAAAGCCGTTAATAAAAAAAGATGTTTCATATTTAATATCCCCATCCGCTTGAACCATAGGTGTCCATAAAAAAGAATTGTAAAATTGGTATACCAAAACTGATTAACATTAACACCCCGATAACCTTATTCCACAACTTGAAATCATTCAAATATTCAGGTAAATCTTTAACTTCATGTAAAGGCTCGGCATATTCCACTATACCCTCAAAAGGCTCAGTGCTTGCAGAGAATTGTGTTTTTATTAAGAGATAAAAGAACAAACACGCCGAACCTAATAATACTAAGCCGCCTAAAATCATTAACAACTCATAAGGTTCCCAGGAAAGGGTCAGTAAGTTGTTATATTGTACGCTAGAGATTCGTCTAGGCTGACCTAATAAACCTAAAACATGCCAGGGTGTGGTCATAATGCTCATACCAATAAACCAGGTCCAAAGCTGTACCAGAGCTAATGATTTTGAGAATAATGGCTTTTTCACTAGCACAGGCCATAAGTAATAAGCTATCGCAAAATACATAATGATCGTGGTGCCGGCAAAGATCAGATGGAAATGACCCGGGACCCAGGCAGTATTATGTATCATGGCATTCATTGCATAACTGGCATTAACAATACCGCCAAAGCCACCAAAAATCAGCATCAGCAAAGACAGGATAACGGATAGCACCATCGGGTTCCCCCAGGGTAAGGTTCCAATCCAGCCAAATAAACCTTTTCCACCGCGTAAACGTCCGGCAATTTCTAACGAAGCAATCACAGTAAAACCGGTAACTAAAGTTGGCAAAGTAACGATAAAAGTACCTAAACCATGGAGTAATTTCCAGCCTTTTGCTTGTTCGGGATCCATATATAAATGATGAAAACCAATAGGCAAAGAAAACACGACTAAAACGATAAATGCCATACGCGCCGCCTCTTCACTAAATAAATAAGCACCCGCTTGCTTGGGTACAAATACATAAAATGCGGTATAGGCAGGAATTAACCAGAAATAAACAATAGGATGTAATGTCCAGGCAAACAATGTTCTAGCCAAGCCTGGATCAAGGGTATCCATCCAGCCCAAGGCCCAGGGGATTAACTGGAATAAAACCTCTAAAGCTACACCAGTACTGGTCCATAGCCATAAAAATGCATTTGCAGTAGTGGCAAACATAGCTAAAGGTACCGTTTTACCAGGGTTGGCTTGCTTCCATTGGTAGAACATCACTACCATAATGGCACACCAGACCCATGAGCCGATTACCAACAGGGTTGCGCCAATATAAAAGGCAACATGAGCCTGTACCGGCGGGTAAAAAGTGTATAGCACCGACGCTAATCCAGTCAGCAACGGTATAGCAGCCATCACTACACCGGTTAGAGCTAACCCAAAACCAAACCAGGCCAGTTTAGGATTCCATACCGGTACTTTTAAAGAATGGCTAGCTGTGTAATAACCAAAACCCATGATAAAAAAGGTCGTCAATACAAATGCCATTAGTACGCCATGGGTACTTACTGAGGCAAAATAAACACTAGGTGAACTCAATGAATCGAAAAGGCCACTACGCTCTAATACCTGATATTCACCCATAAAACAGGCAAGGATAAACGCCGAAAACGCTACCCACATGTGACTCAGGGCTAAATTTTTAGCAGTTGAATCATTCATTATTTTGTTCCTCATCAATAGTGTCACTGGTTACTGTTTTTGATGCCGCTCTGCTGGCATCCCATTCTTCCTTGTCAATGACTGAAACTTTGCTCCACATATGGTCATGACCTAAGCCACAATATTCATTACACAGCATAGGATACTCGCCAGGGCGAGGAAAAGAACTTTCAACCTGTGACACATAGCCAGGAACAATCATGGTGCTCATATTAGTCATCGGCATATGTACCCCATGTAAGACATCCATACTGACCCAGCGGAAGGTGATTTTGGTTTCCGCAGGAATAGTAATTTCTTTAGGAAAGAAAGCATAACGACCTGCCACCATGCGGACAGTAATTTCGCCATTTTCTGCTACCTGAACACCTAAATTATCTTCGCCAAATTCTTCGCTGAGATGAATTTTTCGTGAGTCTATCGTTTCGACATTACTCGGTGCGTTCACGCCATGAAATAGGGCATCTATCATGATAATTGAAACAAATAGGGCACACATGCCCAGGGATACCAACACCCATTTTCTTTCTAAGGGATCTATATGCATCTTGCCACCTTAATTGATAATGCCACGAGAGAGAAATACTCCGTAATAAAGAAATAGCCAGGCGGCTACCATACCTCCGGCAACTGATAGCATCAGTATCCAGGTTCCCACAGGGGGACTTTCCAGTATTTTTTGCCGTTCTTCTTCGCTTATTTTATTCATAATGATCCTTATGTATGTAGATAGTTGATTAAAAATAGGTTAAATGCCTTATAAACTTAAGTGAATTGAGGATACACTAATATACTTTACAGGGCAAAACTCAAGTGCTGGTAAAATGGCTTAATTTAAGTGTTAAAATGAAATCTGCTCAACCGATATCATTGATGAAACAGCTTATGGTCGTTATTGATGTAGATTGTGACTAATTTATGAATATTTTATTTACTAAAAGGAAATAATTATGCCTTTGATAAAACTCAGAACCAATGTTAGTATCGCTGTAGAGAGCTCAGCAGAGATACTAAATGAATTCTCACAATTACTGGCAAATGAAACTGGAAAGCCTGAACGCTATATCATGGTGGAAATAGAAGGTGAGAGAAATATGCTCTTCGGTGGCAGTACCGACCCTTTAGCTTATGTGGAATGTAAAAGTATTGGGCTCTCGGCAGCACAGGCAAAATCCTTATCGCAATCCATTAGTCAGGTATTGAATACCCAGCTACAAATCAGTGCTGATCGTGTTTATATTGAATTTAGTAATTGTCCTGCAGAATTCTGGGGCTGGAATGGTTCTACTTTTGGGTAGAT
>CAYWLM010000054.1:0-19639 GCA_964459125.1 uncultured Methylomonas sp.
CACATAAAAAAACCAAAATAAAAAATATTTACCCACTCATTTTTCAAAAGAACCAAAATAAAGGACAGACGAGCAGAAAAAAATGAAACAAATCAACGCTAATGTGTATCAGGAGCTTCAGGGTGTAGAGTACAGATATGACTGGTTGTTCCTAGTTCCATTTGCAATGTACTGTGTTGTATAGAAAAACGCGTTTTCAACTCACCTATAATATCGTCCATAAATGCATCACCCGGATAACCTTCCGGGATTACCAGATGAGCACTTAAAGCACTTTCGCTAGTGCTGATCCCCCAGATATGCAAATCGTGTACATCGATGACCCCGGGACATAGTCTTAGGTATTTTTCCACTTCAGATACATCTATACCTGCTGGAACTGCTGCTAATGCCAAACGTAAAGATTCACGTAATAAACCCCAGGTGCTAATGGTGATAATGAGCACAATGAGCAAACTAACAACAGGGTCCAGCCAGTACCATCCTGTATATACCATTGCTAAGCCAGCAACAACAACGCCCAATGAGACTGCTGTATCTGCCATCATATGCAGATAAGCGCCACGAATATTCAGGTCGGTTTTGCTGCCTTTTACAAATAGCCAGGCTGATAATCCATTGACAATAATTCCGACTGCAGCCACTAAAGTAACCGTGAACCCAGCAACCTCAGGCGGTTGCTGAAAACGTAGTATAGCCTCCCATGAAATGGCACCACAGGCTAGCAGAAGAATCATGGCATTTACCAGCGCAGCCAAAATAGATGTGCCGCGCAGGCCGTAGGTATAACGTTGACTAGGTGCTTTGCGAGAAAGAAGAGCAGCACCCCAGGCGAGCACCAGGCCTAAAACATCTGACAGGTTATGTCCTGCATCAGCCATGAGTGCAGTTGAATTGGCAATAAAACCATAACTGAACTCGACGGCAACAAAAACTATATTGAGAGTGATCGCTACGACAAAGGCTCGGCTATGATTATTAGGATCGCCGTGATGATGTGTGTGTCCACTGTGATCATGGGTATGAGAATGTTGTTTGTGCTGCTGCTTCTTTGCCATGGTTTGATTCCTGAGGGAATTGTTAATTACTTGCTCAACCGGCTAATGTTTATATACGATAATAGTTGGGAAGATATAGTCCATAACTAAAATTAGCAATTAAAGTCGTGTGCAGGATAGATGGTATATCAAATTTCAATCGCGTTGCAGCGAGTTTACCTGTTGCCGCAAGCTTTTTATTTCATCGAGTAATTCAAGTGCCAGTGCCGTGCCCGCTAAATTAATTCCCAAATCTTGTTGCAGTCTGACTGCCGTCTGTATACGTATGATACAGTCTCCAGTAAATTGCCAGTAGGTGGTGATTACATGGGTATCAAGCGGTTCGATAATGCCATGTTCTATCATACTGATAAGCTGTTCTTCAGATACGCAGCAACAATGGCACAATTTATTAAATGATACGTTAGAATCTTCTTCGACAATCACCCCGGATAACAAGCTTATGATTTCATTTTTCATGCTTATACTCCCAGTTTTTCTCGTGGATTGAAATGCCCAGCTTCTTGTTGCAAGGCCTGGTATAAAGATTTTTCCTTTTCACTGAGTTTGTCGGGAAGCACGATTTCCAGAGTGATATAAAAATCACCGGCAACTTTTGCGGGTATGCCACGCCCTTTCAGGCGCATACGTTTACCGCTAGAGCTAGCAGGTGGAATTTTAAGGTCCACCTTACCAGCTGGAGTCGGTATTTGTATATTAGCGCCTAACATTGCTTCCCACGGCGTAATGGGTAACTCTAAAGAAACATCCACCCCTTTTACTTTGTAGATGGAATGGGGGTTGAATTCAATCTTTAAATACAAATCACCTGCTTTACCGTCTGCAGTGCTTGGACTTCCTTGCCCTTGCAGACGAATATTCTGGCCTTCCTTAATACCTTTAGGAATTTTAATATTCAGAGTCCGAGTCTTGATTTCAGGACGACCATCCGCACCTAATACAGTTGTGCGTAATGTCAGGCTACGAGATGCACCATGGTATGCATCTTCAAGATCAATAAAAACCTTTGCATGACTATCTTCACCGCGCGTGCGATGTGCTTGATAACTTCCCTGAAATCCGTCTGTACGCTGGCCAAACAGGCTGCTAAAAAAATCACTGAAATCTGCTGCATTCACATTGTCACCGCTGGTGCCACTATGAAATTCGAATCCCGCATCCCAGTCGGGTGGTGGTTGAAAACCCGACTGCCCGGCTTTCCAGTTGGCTCCCAGCTGATCATAAGCTGCTCGTTTTTCAGGATCTTTTAAAACTTCGTAGGCTTCGCCTACTTCTTTAAAATTCTCTTCAGCATTTTTTTCTTTACTAACATCAGGATGATATTTGCGCGCTAATTTACGATAGGCACGTTTTATTTCGGCCTGCGAGGCTTCTTTGCCTATGCCCATTATTTTGTAATAGTCTTTATATTGCACAATTAATTTCTCAGTATATTATACTTCGCACGGCCACGGTTACGGTTTTCTGGCGGCCGATTTTTGCTGATAGCTGCGTTGCTGAATCAGTTGCGTAGCTTGCTATGCGCCTGTTTCAGCGCCTTGCTTTCGGCTAAAACCTACTCGCTATAAAATCCGCAACAGTGGCCGCGCGAAGTATAGCTTATCTTGGGCCAGTATCGGTCGGAATCAGAAGTTTGGGGTATATGATCAACAAATGCTGATTATATACCCTGCATTAGTGTATTTGCTCGTTATATTCAGTTTTTCAACCACTCTAAATAGTGGATTTATAAATCAGTAAGCTTATCGTTAAAATAACCATATTTAGCATCGCTAAATTTTTAGCTCCTGACGCTCATTATTCCATAGAAGAAATAGATGTAAGACAATACAAAATGTATTTTTCATAATTGTTTAAAAATATTATTCCTGAATTCGTATAATTTCAGACAAAGATGCTTTGCTGTTTATGCTGAAGGTTAAAAGTGTAGCCACTTGTTAAACCTTTATTAAGCTTCGTATCATAATAGCTGTGTAAGTTTTAAATTGCTTTTATAAGTTTTTCAAGTACAATTTCCTATTCATTTTCTGGTCCTGACGGATTTTCGTTCCTGACGGTTAAAAGGGAAGTTTGGTGCGGATCTAATCCAATGCCAACGCTGCCCCCGCAACGGTAAATAAGTTTAAAATCATCGAGAACCACTGTGCTTTGCATGGGAAGGTAATGATTTTAGCAGTCCATACTTATAAGCCCGGAGACCTGCCTGAAAATTTTATTTGCTGCAGCGGAGGGCTGTTGACGAAATGAATTAGCCCTTCCTAGCTGTTTTTTCATTTTTATTTCCTCTGCTGTGTTTTTACACTTTTTTGCGCGGGCGGCGCAGAGGGAATTATGCATAAATTTTTTATTGCCAGTCCTTTTTTATTCAGTACTCTTCCTGCATCAGTGCATGCAGATAATACCTTAGCTCTTTCCCCCTTAACAGTGACGGCTACACGTAGCTTACAAGATTCAAGGCTTGTTTCTAGCACGGTCATTACTCGATATGATATTGAACGTAAACAACTTAATAGTATTGAGCAGGCTTTGCGTGGCATTGCCGGTGTTAATATTGTCAATAGTGGTGGTTTAGGCAAAAATACCTCGGTCTTTTTACGTGGTACCGAGTCGGATCAGGTTTTAGTTTTGATCGATGGCGTACGTGCGGGCTCTGCCACATCAGGGGGTGCTGCCTGGCAGCATTTGCCGATCAGCGAGATTGAGTCTATTGAAGTTATTAGGGGGCCTAAATCTAGCCTGTATGGTGCCGATGCCATTGGGGGGATTATACATATTCATACTCGCAATGCAATTGCATCCACCTCAGCAATTAATCCAATATTCTCTGCTGGTGTTGGAACATATGGCCATTATAAAGTTGCAGGAGGTGTGTCGGGTGCGGTTGATCAGGCTTGGTACAATGCGCATTTAAGTTACCAGCAATCTGAGGGATTTAATTCTTGCGCCGGAGCGTTAGCTTATGGCTGTTTTACGAATGAACCAGATAGGGATGGCTATCAAAATTATGCTGGATCGCTACGTCTTGGCTATCATTTCACCGATTGGTTAAGTGTAGAAGGTCATGCGTTATATAGTGGCGGAAATACTGAATTTGATGGTAGTTTTGTTAATGCAGGTGACTTTGCACAACTTATTTTTGGAGGTAAGGCGACTATACAGGCAATGGATTTTTGGCGAATCGATTTAAGCGGCGGTGAAAGTCGCGATGACTCGACAAATTATTTGAACGGAACAAAACGAACTGTCTTTGATACTCAGCGGGTTTCATTCTCGGCACTGAATAATTTTAGTTTGACGCCTGAACATTTGCTTTCTTTAGGTTATGATTTTCAAGATGACAGTATTGATAGCAACGAGAGTTTTGCACAAACATCGCGTAATAACCATGCCGTTTTTATCCAATATCAAGGGGCGTTTGCTAAAAATCAGTTTATACTGGCTTATCGTAGCGATTTTAATCAGCAGTTTGGACAAAATAGCACCTGGAATGCTTCATGGGGCTATGCTTTTGATAATGGCATCATGGTCTCAGCTTCTTATGGAACAGCTTTTAAAGCGCCAACCTTTAACGAACTTTATTTTCCCGGCTTTGGCAATAGCGAGCTAAATCCTGAAAAGTCGGAAAGTTATGAAGTAGGCGTTAGCGGCGAGCATAATAGCTGGAATTGGTCGCTTAATGGGTATTTGACCTATATTAGTGACATGATTGCCTATGATAGTTCTCTATTTGCACCTAATAATTTAAGTGCAGCGCGTATTATGGGTTTAGAGCTAATGATTGGAGGGCAGGTTTATGGCTTTGATGTGCAGGCAAATTATAGTGCCATGAATCCAGAAAGTATGGACGCTGCTACTTTTGGCAATATTTTACCCAGACGTGCGCAACAAACGTTTCGCTTTGATATAGATCGACAATTAGACGCTGCTAGTATAGGAACCACTATTAATGTCGAAGGGCGACGCTTTGATGATTTACAAAATATGCGCTATGTTGATGGCTTTGTTACCTGGGACTTAAGAGCAGAATATCAATTCTTTGAGAGTGTTACTTTGCAAGGCTCAGTGAATAATATTCTGAATGCCCAATATCAAACGGCAGCAGGGTATAACTCCCCAGGCGTTACCGTTTTCTTTAATTTACGTTATGCACCCACAATTTAAGAGGTTTATATGAACTGGATACAAAAAAATACTAAATATTTAATTATTTGTGCACTTGCAATGTTGATGGCACTCACACGGAGTGATCATTTTGGTAGTGCGTTTACTTTACCTGATGCTTCCTTGGCAGTGTTTTATCTGGCAGGAATTTTTACGGGCGGTATGGCAAGCTTTGCCGTGCTATTGACTGAAGCCGCATTATTGGATTATGTCGCGATTGCATACGGGCAGGTCAGTGATTATTGTATTTCTCCTGCCTATGTTTTTTTAATTCCTACTTATGCAGTCATGTTATTTGCGGGGCGCTGGAGTGCAAAGTACGCAACATTAAATAATCGTGATCTGAGCCATCAGTTTGCCTATTTATTGCTGGCTGTTTCGATTGCATTTTTTATTTCTAATGCGAGTTTTTACCTGCTTTCAGGTAAGTTCCCAGAGTTATCAGTTGTAGAATATGCGCAACGGGTTGCAAAATATTATCCAGCTTATATAAGCTCTACTTTAATCTATAGTTTAGCGATTATATTATTTACCAAGCTTGTTGCTGTACTTTACAAAGAAAAATACAAAATCGCATAAATAGCGTTATTAACCCCACTAAAAGAAAGTGGCAAAATAATAAAGGGACTATCTAAGTCTTGTCCCTTTATTATTCATTATGAAAATTATTATTTACCTGAATTCAAGTAATAAGGGCATTAACTTATATAGTTTTCACATTTATGGGTGACACTTTTTTGAGCGTTATTTTACAAAACAACTCTGTTCCGCATAGACTTCAGCTTCTTTTAAGCGCGTGCGTAATTCTTTAGATTGCTTTGGGTCACGGAAAACCGCGCCATTTTCGCCTGGCGTACTACGTAGCATAGTAAAAGTTGATGCGGCTTCATATTCTTCAAAGCTTAATTTCTCAGCGATTTTATCAATTTTGCAACCACAGGCATATTGGGTAACATAATCCAGTTTACCGCCATGTTTGGCAATGCAGTTAAAAACATATTCAACGCGGTCACGAGTCGGATAATTATTCATTATAACAATTTCAGTGTCAGTAGACTCAAGCTCAACGGGTTGTTTGTCAGATAGTGTCGAGCAGCCTGATGTAAGAACTGCACTAACAATCAAGGTACTAAAGGTAATAATTTTTTTTTGCATAATGTTAAAAGTCAAAGGTTAATCAAGGTAAAATGACAAACTATTTTATCACTGTTTTTTATAATTGGATTATTAATGGATATTTTGCAAGCAATTGCTCTAGCTGTGTTACAGGGACTGACGGAATTCTTGCCGATATCAAGCTCTGCTCATCTAATTTTATTACCGGTAATTGTCGGCTGGGATGACCAGGGGCTGGCTTTTGATGTTGCTGTGCATGTGGGTACATTAACAGCGGTTGTCGTTTATTATCGTAAAGATTTGTTAAAACTCATATCAGCATGGTTCGGTTCTTTGCTCGGCAAGGGGTTTAACGATGAGGCTAAATTGGCATGGTATGTGGGTTTAGGAACAATACCTGTGGGATTAGTCGGCATTAGTTTATCGGATGGCATGCAAGAAGCATTGCGGTCTCCGTTGGTCATTGCAGCGGCAACAATCGTATTTGCTTTATTACTATGGTGGGCAGACAAGCGGGCAAAAGAACAGCGCGATACAATTACCTTGCTAGATGCTGTAGTGGTCGGGCTGTGTCAGGCGATTGCCTTAATACCCGGTACATCTCGTTCAGGTATTACCATTACCGCTGGTTTATTATTAGGACTAAAACGCGAGTATGCGGCTAAATTTTCCTTTTTATTATCGATTCCAGTGATTGCTTTAGCAGGATCTTTAAAAGCGTTAGAATTGTATCAGTCTGGTTTTGATATATTGTGGGGATTTATGTTTATCGGGGCAGTTGTTTCGGCTGTCGTCGCGTATTTAAGTATTGCCTGGTTCTTGAAATTACTTAATAAAATCAGTATGATGCCGTTTGTCTGGTATCGCTTAGTATTGGGTATCGTCCTGATCGGAGTATTTGCCCGATAAGCTTAGTAAAACAAAGACCGCACCTGCTCCGCCGTCTTTTTGGGCGGCAGAACAAAAAGCTTGAACTTCCTGGTGCTGTCTCAACCACAGGTTAAGATCATTTTTTAAAATGGGGAGATTATTTTCCGAACGATAGCCTTTGCCGTGAATAATGCGCACACAGCGGCAACCATCTTGTTCGCAAAAATGTAAAAATTTGATTAATTCACGTTTCGCTTCAGCGCTGGTTAAGTTATGTAAATCGAGCTCAGCATCTAGCCCATAATGACCACGACGCATTTTTTTCAGAACATTTTTTTGCAGACCAGGTGCGCAATAACTAAAAGTGTCTTCTGCTTGTAAGGCATTGATCGGTTTAGTTTGAGCCAGCGTTAATTTATCCGCAATATGCGGTGTTTTTTTCTTAGGATAAGGTTTGGGTTTTTGAGTAGGCACTATGCTACGCTTATCCGATTTAATGGTTGTAACTTTGCCTATGCTCTCAAGAAATAAACTACTTTCTTGTTTTTTTTCTGGTTTATCGTTCACGTTAGCTGTATTTTATTTAATTAAGAACTCATATTAACAATTTTATAGAATTTAATAAAAAAATGCATATTCTGCTAAGTAATGATGATGGATATTTAGCGCAAGGACTAATTGCGCTGGCTGAGGGGCTGCAATTATTTGCAGAAATTTCAGTGGTTGCACCCGATAGAAACCGCAGTGCAGCAAGTAACTCGCTAACACTGGAAATGCCTTTGCGAGCCCTGCAAATGGCAAATGGTTTTATTAAAGTTGATGGTACACCCACAGATTGTGTGCATCTGGCTATCACCGGACTGTTAGATAAAGAGCCCGATATGGTTTTTGCAGGTATAAATCATGGAGCCAATCTTGGCGATGATGTACTCTATTCGGGGACTGTCGCTGCTGCAACAGAAGGGCGCTTTTTGGGCTTGCCCGCAGTTGCTATTTCTATGGTCAGTAGTGACCCTCAATATCTTGATACAGCGGTTAAAGTGGCCGGTGAGATTTTGCAGCGCTTATTAGATAAGCCTTTGGCAAAAGATATTCTATTGAATATTAATGTTCCAGATTTACCCTGGGATAAGATTAAAGGCTTTCAATCAACTCGTCTGGGGCAAAGACATAAAGCAGAACCGGTTATTCAGGCTCAGGATCCAAGAGGAAGAATAATATATTGGGTTGGGCCACCTGGAGCAGAACAAGATGCAGGACCAGGAACGGATTTCTATGCGGTGAGTCAGGGGTATGTTTCAGTGACGCCTTTGCAATTGGATCTAACCCGCTATGATGCGCTAGATACATTAAAGGAATGGTTGCGATGAACACAGTACAAGGAATCGGCATGACATCAAGGCGTACACGTGAACGCATGATTGATCGCTTGATTGATCAGGGAATAACCAGTCACAAAATTCTGAATGCAATGCGCAATGTGCCTAGGCATCTCTTTATGGATGACGCTTTAGCCAGTCGGGCGTATGAAGACACCGCTTTACCTATTGGCCATGGGCAAACAATTTCGCAGCCTTATATTGTCGCTAAAATGACTGAATTATTAGTCGATCATCAGCACTTAAAGAATGTACTCGAAATCGGTACGGGCTGTGGTTATCAGGCAGCAGTATTAGCAAATCTGGTAGAGCATGTTAATACTATTGAGCGTATTCATCCTTTATATAAACAGGCAAAAGACAGGTTATGGGAACTGGGTATACGTAATATCAGTTACTTGCATAGCGATGGCGTTTCGGGTTGGCCAGAAAAAGCACCGTTTGATGGTATATTGGTTAGTGCTGCACCACCAGAAATTCCAGAGAAATTATTAGAGCAATTGACAGTTGGTGGGATTATGTTGATTCCTATTGGTAAAGAACGCGGTGTACAGGAGCTACAAAGAGTGATGCGTACTGAGTCAGGCTATGAAATAGAATATCTGGAACCAGTGAGTTTTGTACCGTTTTTATCAGGCAAGGGATAAGTATTTTGCTAGTCATGCAATCTAGACTTGTTATGTTGTACATTACAAAAAACAATCTAAAATTCATCCTATAGCAGGAAATGGAGGGTATGTTTTTCAAGTATTAGCTCATCATCTCGCGCTATCAGCGAAAATACCGTTAATGGCCCATTCGGGCTGCCTAGGTATGCAAAAGATGACGTGACTGATTATATAGGGTTCAGCGTACTGCTACCCGGTTTCATGTTGTTATAAAATCTCAGGATTTTACAAGCACATTTTTTACAATAGAGGTCGATTTTTCTTTTGAGTCAATGTCCTGTGATTCAATATGAATATTCAGATTTTCTGCAGTGATCAACGAAAATTGCTTATGTTTTTCAGGCCAGACAGCCATTGTATTTAGTCATTAACAATGATTGCATTGAAATATGATGAGATCAGCCTCTGGAAATCCTTTGCATTCTTTGCCTGGGCATAAGTTATCCGAAGTTTATTCCCCTTTGGAGCGAGACCTAAAGTGACTCTTGCCGTATCTTTACTCGATTCAATACCTCAAATATAAGTGTATGTGTGATAGGTTTTTTTCGCATTGAGAATATTCAAGTATTTTATCAGCTTTAAATGTAAATAATCTTCAGAAATATTTTCTGAATAATCACCGGCAAACATGGGTTGGCTAAAAATAATAAATAAGTAATACATTAATAGGGTTTGAGCCGGGATATTTTTTCTCATTCTGTATCTCCGTATGATCATCAAATAACGGTCAAAATATTCTGACCTGTAGATGTTACTTCTGACGAATTTAAAGGTACAGGGTTAAACAAACGGTTGTTTGTAGTATTGTTTACTTAACTGTGTTGCCAAAATAAACCTTAATCAAACATGCCTGCACCTCGAGTTGTATTGTTTATTAAACCGCGCGTACTATTTAAACCCTGTGCTTTAGCAAAAGTAGCACCTGTTAATATGGTATTAGTGAAGTTTGATTCGTTTAATTTTGCAGCGGTAAAATCAACATGGCTAACATTGGCGTCGGTGAAGTTAGCCGCGCCTAATTCCGCTGAAATTAATATAGCTTTTGTTAAATTTGCACCAGTTAAGTTGGCAAAGCGCAAAGTAGCACGACCTAAATCGGCATTTTGTAAATTGGCATTGGTCAGATTAACTTTATTTAAACTAACGCGCATTAAGCCCATAGGTTGATTTTTCATATCAGCCCCCCAGTGTACATTCGATAAATTCGCATTACTCATGTCGGAGTTATCTAGATTTGCAATAACCCGACTATCACTGAAATTGACATTACTTAAGTCAGAACGCATCATGCTGACTCCAAAGATACTGACTCTGGACAGATCTGCACCGGATAGGTTGACTCCAGTCATCACGGTTAAATCTAGAACGAGATCAGAAAGATTGCTTTGGCTTAAATTGGCACCACGTAAATCTGCCCCCCATAAATCGGCATGGCGGAAGTCGAGTTGACTTAAGTCTACACCTTTTAAATTTTTGCGTCTTAGATTAGCTGGTTTTGCCTTGCTTGCTTTTTTTAGTAGTTGTATGACTTCGCTACGGGTTAAATCAGCGGCAGATACTGTATTGGCAATAAGAAGGCTAGATAAGATTAATGTCAGTGCGAAAGCGATATTTCTTTTGTGTTGCATGAGAGGTTCTCCTGTATATACAAATAGTTATCGAAATTTATAAGCAACTTATTATGTGTAGAGCGTGGCATTAGCCCTCCTTAAATATTAGCGGTTTATAAAGCCACGCACTAGGATTATCTTGTGGTATTCTTGAATTATTTAGTAAGATCTAAAAAAGTCCTAATTGCACTTGTGCGACTTCAGACATCATTTCGCGTGACCAGGGTGGATCCAGTACCACTTCAACATGTACTGATTCTACACCAGGCAAGGCACGCACAGCTTTTTCTACATCACTTTGAATGACCGGCCCCATACCGCAACCTGGTGCGGTCAGTGTCATCATGATATGCACAGTATTTAGCCCTTCGCCTATACTTTCAACCTGGCAATTATAGACTAGCCCTAGATCAACAATATTAACTGGAATTTCAGGGTCATAGACTGTCTTCATAACTTCCCAGCAATTTTTTTCCACGGCACTGGTGTCCGTTTCAGATACTAAGGTATGTAGCTCGTGAGATTCTTTGCCTAAGGCATCGGCATCGGCACTTGAAATTCTGACCATATGACCATGATCGGTAACAACAGTATAATTGTTGCCTAGATCCTGATGGATAGTAACTTTTTTACCTTTACTAAGCGTGCCATGATTTCCGTCAGGGATAAGAACGACGTTTACGTCGCGTGTCAGGGTAATTGTTTCTCTTTCAGACATGATTTATCAACTATAATTTAAAAGTTCGTGCGTCTACAGTTTGCCCTGTTGTGCCTATGCTTTGAGGGCTGAACAGATAGACATAAGCAGGGATTATTTCCACCATTTCGGGTAGTTTATTTTTATCTTCGGCAGGAAAGGCTTTCTGTCTGAGTGGTGAATTAACTGGACCAGGAATTAAAATATTGACTCTTATTTTTCCTGCATCGCTAAGTTCTTCGGCAAGAATTTTAGCATAGCTTGCCACTGCAATTTTAGATACGCCGTAGGCTCCTGTATAAGCTCTGGCTTCGCGGACAAAGGAGTCGCTTGTGACCACAATGGATGCGTGTTCTGCTTTTTGCAATAAAGGAAGTAAGACCTGGGTTAATAGAAAAACTGCATTCAAATTAACATTTAGAGTATGACCCCATGCCATAGTGCCATGTATAGACATTGGAGTAAATGCATCAAACTCTGTTGCTGAATGTAATAGGCCATCTAGATGACCATATTTTTCTTCTATGGTATTGGCAAGTTCATGGTATTGCACTTCTGTTGCGCCGGCTAAATCAAATGGATAGATTGCCGGAGTGAGGGCATTGGCATCGATAATCGCATCATAAATTTTTTCTAATTTAGGGATACTTTTATCCAGTAGAATAATCTGCGCGCCTAGTTTTGCGAGAGCTAGCGCTGCTGTGCCGCCTAAGCCGCCACCTGCGCCTGTGATGAGAATAGTTTGCTTAGTTAAGGGCATGACTTTGATTTGTTATCCAGCCTAAAATTTCATTCGGGTGATGTATTAATGCATCAGCTCCCCAGTTCTGGGGTTGGTCATCGGGTTTTAAGTAACCCCAGGTAGCGGCAAGAGTTTTCATGTTAGCTGCATTCCCAGCTGTTATATCATGTTGTGCATCACCAATATAAAGACAATGTTCAGGAAGCACCTGGATTTGGCGGCAAGCTGTTAACATTGGTTCTGGGTGTGGCTTGCTATAGGCTGTTGTATCGCCACAGATAATACAGGCGGACCGATTAGTTAAGCCTAGAGCTTGCATTAATGGGTGGGTCATGCGCTCATGCTTATTGGTAATTACTCCCCAGGGAATCCCCTCTGCCTCTAGAATCGCTAGTAGCTCAGGCATGCCACTATAAAGCTGGGTAAAATCAGCAATATGATCTTCATAGTAATTTAGCAGCCACTCTAAAATATCGGCTTTTATGGCGTCAGTAACGTTTTGTTTCAGTGCGGTTTCTATCATGGCTGCTGCACCATAAGAAATATAAGGGGTTATAGCCTGCACGGATACTTCCGGGTAATTATAATGTGCCAGCGCTTTATTCAGTGCGGTGGTTAAATCAGGGGCGGTATTTAGTAATGTGCCATCTAAATCAAATAACACGCAGGAGAAGCCAAACTTGCTATTCATGGTTTTATTCAGGACGCTTGAATGCCGCTATATAATTTATATCTATATCATCATTTAAACTGAAATTTTTAGTCAATGGATTATATTGAATGCCAATCATGCCTTGTAATTCAAGTCCAGCGTTGCGTGCTGACTGACTAAGTTCAGAGGGTTTGATAAAGGTTTTATAATCATGCGTGCCCGCAGGAAGCATTTTTAAAATATGTTCAGCTGCGACTATGGCTAGTAGATAAGCTTTTGGCTTGCGGTTCAATGTTGAGAAAAAAACATAGCCTCCGGGTTTAACCATTTTTGCACAGGCTGCTATAACTGAGCCTGGTTCCGGTACATGTTCCAGCATTTCCATGCAAACTACATGATTAAAGCTGGCGCTTTCAGTATCTGCCAAAGCTTCTGCGCTAATCTTCTTATAACTCGCTTTAACACCGGACTCCAGGCCATGTAAATCTGCAATATCAATTAATTCCTCGCTTAAGTCGATACCGAGCATATCTGCACCTTTTTTAGCGAGTCCTTCAGTTAAAATTCCACCACCACAGCCCACATCAACGATACGCTGCTCTTGCAGGCTGATAAATTTCTGGATGTAGTGAATGCGCAGGGGGTTAATGTCATGTAGAGTTTTGAACTCACCATTTCTATCCCACCAGCGTTCAGCTTGAGAGCCAAACTTGTTAATTTCGTGTTCGTGTACGTTTTCTGTTGCTGTCATGATCTTAGGCTTGTATTGATTTTAGCTATAGTATACTAGAATACTAGGTTATTAAAATATGCTATTAATAAAAATTGTTAACTCAAGTCATTTGGCATTTTTATTAGCGGTATAATGTTTTTTTTATATATTTTACAGGTTTTAAATATTTGTGGGACGAATAGCAATATTTACTGATGATCCTGGCTGGCATGGTCAACAATTATGCCAGGCATTTGCTGCGTATGGTTATAGTGCAGAATACGTATCATTAACCGAATGTCGCATACAATTGCAAGAAGGACTTTTACCTCTTTATATTCCGGGCTTTACAGGATCATTGCCCGATGCGGTTTTTGTTCGTGGCGTACCTGGTGGCTCTTTAGAGGAAGTTGTATTGTATCTGGATATACTGCATGCACTAAAGCTAATGGGTATCCCTGTTTATAATGATGGTCATGCCATAGAGCGTAGTGTTGACAAGGGGATGACCAGTTTTTTATTACAACAACATGCTGTGCCTACTCCGCAGACCTGGGTATTAAGAGATCGGCACCAGGCTTTAGCCATAGCTGAAGAGCAATTGAGGGCCGGGCATCAGTTAATCAGTAAGCCAGTTTTTGGCTCACAGGGCGAAGGCATTCGGCGCATAGAAAAAATGACTGATTTATTCTGGTTAGCTCATAGTCATGGTGTGTATTATTTGCAGCGCTTTGTAAAGTGTGCCGGTGAGGGCTATTCTGACTGGCGTGTGTTTGTAGTCCGCGGAAAAGTAATTGCAAGCATGCGCAGGCGTGGCATCCATTGGTTAAATAATGTTGCCAGAGGTGCAACTTGTGAGGCGATGCAGGCAGATCCTGAGATGATTGAGATAGCGATTAAAGCAAGCAAAGCATTACAAATGAATTATGCGGGCGTGGATATTATTCGCACTCAAGACGGTGATTATAAAGTGATCGAAGTGAATAGTATTCCAGCATGGAAAGGCCTGGAAAGTGTCTGTGATGTTCAGGTGGCTAAAATTTTAGTCGAAGATTTATTAAGCTATTGTGCGACATCAGAAAAAATGGATGCTGTATGTTGACTCAGCAACAATTAATAAAGGCTTATGAATATGCCTGTGAAATAGAACTTAGGGCTTTTAAACCGGGTAATGTCAGTATTTATGCTGATGGACATGATATGACGGTTGATGATTTTAGATTGAGTGCAAGGCAAAGTTCAGAGCCGATAAGCAACAGAAATTATAGTCTGGGTGAGCGAATTTATTATGCGGTTAAAGTTACCCGGGAAGCGGTAGGTTGTAATACAAATTTAGGTATTATCTTATTATGTGCTCCCTTATTACTCGCCGCTGAAAGTGCTAAGTCCACAAAAGAACTTAGGGATAAGTTGGTGGGAGTGTTAGCCAATACCAGTATTGAAGACGCGGAATGGGTTTTTCGTGCAATTGCATTAGCTGCACCGGGGGGGATAGGTAAGTCAGAGCAACAGGATGTTGCTGAAAAGCCTGACGTCACTTTGACTAAGGCAATGCAAATAGCCAGTGATAGAGACAGAATTGCTTTGCAGTTTATATCAAATTATAAAGATGTTTTCGATTTTTTAGTTTTAAGGTATAATTGGGCATTCAATCGATGGGGTGATGCAGAATGGTCGGCTGTTGCAGTTTATGCAGCTATGCTGGCTAAGTATCCTGATAGTCATATCGAACGAAAATACGGCGATCTTTACACCAAGATGGTAATGGATAAGATGGCTTTGGTTGACGATAAATTATCTAATACTGATAGACCTGAACAGTTAATGAACTATCTACGAAAAGTAGATGACGAGTTCAAGTTTGCTGGAATTAATCCAGGGACTGCAGCTGATTTTACAGTAGTAACAGTTTTAGCCATAGAGTTAGAGCGGTTATTAGCAAATGAATAGGTTTATTCTGATGATGATTTATTTTTTTCCATAATAAATTTAATAAGGTATTTAAGGAATTTGACAAGTGTCAATTCTAGATATAGTTTTTTCTTTTTTTTCTGAGGGTAATAGTAGCATGGCTAAAATTAACAACTTACGCGTTGGTGAATCTTTAAACGGTGACGGAAACGAAGTTGCGCATATTGACTTAATGATGGGACCTCGTGGTTCAGCTGCAGAGTCTGCTTTCGCAAATTGCTTAACAAACAACAAAGACGGTTTCTCAAGCTTATTAGCTGTTGTTGCTCCTAACCTTATGGTTAAGCCTGCAACTGTTATGTTCAACAAAGTAACAATCAAAGGTTCTAAGCAAGCAGTGCAAATGTTTGGCCCAGCACAACGTGGTGTTGCAATGGCTGTTGCTGATTGTGTTGAAGACGGAACTATCCCGGCTGACGAAGCTGATGATTTATTTATTTCTGTTGGTGTTTTCATTCACTGGTTAGCAGAAGATGATACAGCTATCGAGAAAAACAACTACGATGCTGTTAAAGCGTCTATCAAAAATGCTGTAGCTGGAACTCCAACTGCTGCTGAAGTTGTTGCTCAAAAAGCGACTGCAAAACATCCATTTGCAGCAAACAAAGTTTAATCATAACGATTACTCACTGTTTGAAAAAGCCCCGGTTTACCGGGGCTTTTTTTTGCCTGCTGTCTAGGGAACTCAATTGCTGATATGGATTTTTGTGCAAAGAAAAATGTAAGCTGATATAAGGCAATATTAGAAATAAACTGTCTGGCATATTTATGCACGCTAGATAATCAAACTCATTCCTTTATTCTTTACTGAAATAAATATCGGCATAGTAGCTAAGAGCGTTTCCTTCCGAATTATCAGTATCGGTCATAATAGCAAGTCCATCTATAAATCGGATATCTTTGCCAAAGTGTTTTTTTAAGTCTGCCAATACATCGCGTTTTTCAGTGTACCAGTGTTTTGTTTGATCGGTGTCTGATCGTACTGCTATCATCATGACACTGTCACCTGCAAAAGGATTCGCCCATACTTTGTTTATTGGGCTATGGTTGGCCCAGACATAATTTATTGCCTTGCTTAGCCAAAACCCCCACTTACCTTTAATGACCAGATAAATTCGTGCAGTAAAATCATCACCCTGTTTGCTTTGTTCATCGCTAATTGAAAGTCTTTGATCTATGCGCCAGGACCAGTTTAAATAAGGTGTTTTCTGTAAATCTATGTGTACTTCTTTATACATGCTTGATGCACTTGAAACGCTTTTAGCCTGCAGAACTGTCTGTTTGTCCAGTTTAACTATCTGATACTGAGTATGGTTTTTAAATGACTTTTGCTGCCAATCGTTTAATGACTGTGTAGAAAAGTTACTGATAAAAACAGGTTCAGCATAGCTATTAGAGGAGTAGAGATAGAAAATTATTATGAAATTTCGTAGTGACATGATAATGGTTGTTTATCGCTCTTAGCGTACTATGTTAAAAGAGCCGTAATATACTTCGCGCGATTACTACTACGGCTTTCTAATGGCTGATTCTGGTCGAAAGTTGCTTTGCTGAAACCATTGCGAAGCCAGCTATGTAGCTGCTTCAGCATCTTATTCTCGAGCAGGATCAGCGCCTTATAGATTCTGCATCTGTGACCCCACGAGGTATAGCTAGAAGCTTAAGTGGTATATGCTTTGATTATCATGTTAAAGTGCTTTAGCTTAAGCATTTAATCAACTCTTAATACTACATTTGCTGATATATGATACCTATTAGAGATACTACTCCATGTTATACCACACCTTATGTTACATGGGTGTTAATGTTTATTTGTATCAGTCTTTTTGTGTTACTGGAATTCTCTCCTGAGCAGATGCATCATTATGTTATCTATATTTATGGCATGGTTCCTCTACGATATACCAACCCCGAGTGGGCAATTGCAATGGGGTATCCTGTAGATCATTATTTATCTTTTGTAACTAATCTTTTTTTGCATGGAGGGTGGCTGCACTTGATTATGAATATGTGGTTTCTGTGGCTTTTTGCTGGCAAAATAGAAGACCGGATGGGGCATGGCAGTTTTATTATTTTTTATCTGATATGCGGTGTTATTGCTACTACAATACAGTGGCTTTATACGCCAAATTTGGTGATGCCTGTTGTTGGAGCATCAGGGGCAATTGCGGGTGTTTTAGGCGCTTATTTTTTTCTGTATCCTTATTCCAGGATTGTAATCTGGATTCCAATTTTATTGTTACCTATTTTTATAGAGGTTCCTGCAATTGCTTTTATTGGCCTCTGGGTTATTTTTCAAATGGCTAAAGCTACCACTGCTATCATGTTTTATGAAGGTGCTTCAGATATTGCATTATGGGCACATTTAGGTGGATTTATTGCCGGATTTTTACTATTTCGGTATTTTCTTAGAAAAGATTATCCCGGATAAATGCCTTTGAGGTATAATCCTTCGATAATTTTAAATTCTTAGCAAGCAGATTTTATCATCTGTTTTGAGTTATCCTTAGGAAGTTGATGCCCAAATGAAAAAAATTAATATTGCCTTAGTAAGGCTTATCCAGTTCGTCGTTTTTGTTGTTTTTACCTTTGTCGTTATTGTTTATTTTGCTGCGATGGTTTTTATTCCATTAGATGCATTAGTCATGATTAGCAAATTATTAGGTGTAGTAGGTATTAATACCTTTATAGGTGCATTGATTGGTTTACCAATTGTTGGTTATTTAGGTAAAATGGTTTACCAGACACCTGGATTGGTTGGTATGGTAATGGAAACTGGTATGGATCTGATAAAAACAGGTAAAGATAAAGTTGAAGCATTCAACAAAATTGCAGAATCAGTTAAATAAATAAGCAAAGGATTGCAGCTATTGCTGTTATCTTTCTATTTAAGAAAGGTTTATATCTTAATAGGTATGAACCTTTTTTTATGCCTATTAGTTATGCAATATGTAAAATATTGAGTATATTTTTCGAAAAATATATAGGTTAGAAAGGAATAATTTATGTTAATGCTTATTTCCCCAGCGAAATCACTGGATATGCAGGCAGACTTTCCTGTGTTGAAGCCTACTCAAGCCAGATTTTTAAATGATAGCCAGCAATTGATTGATAAATTACAAGCACTGAGTCCTGAAGCAATAAAAAACCTGATGGGAATTAGTGAAAAATTATCTGATCTTAATTATCAGCGCTTTCAGGATTGGGTTCAATCTGGTCATAGCATTGAGTGTCCTGCTTTATTTGCCTTTCAGGGAGACGTATACCAGGGCTTAGCGGCAAATTCTTTAGCAATTGATGAGCTCGAATTTGCCCAGCAACATTTACGCATATTATCGGGGCTTTATGGTTTGTTACGTCCCTTAGATTTAATGCAAGCTTATCGTTTGGAAATGGGGACTAAACTGCTTAATGAGCGCGGGGCAAATTTATATGCTTTCTGGGGAGATAAAATATCCGCATTAATTAATGCGGATATGCCAGGGGATGAATCTCAGGAGTTAGTAAACCTGGCTTCTAATGAATATTTTAAAGCGGTTAAACCGCAATTAATTGAGGGCTCGATAATTACTCCCGTTTTTAAAGACTTTAAAAACGGAAAATATAAAATTATTAGTTTTTATGCCAAAAAAGCGCGGGGAATGATGGTTAATTATGCCATCAAGCATAAAATTACTCAGGCGGAAGAGTTGAAAAATTTTGATAGTACTGGTTATCGCTTTGCCGAAGCGCACTCGGATGAAAAACAGTGGGTATTTATACGCGGTGAGCAACATAGACCTGCGCAGAGTTGACTTTAGCCTGCTATAAATGAAAGTGAAAATTTCCAGCGCCACAGGATTTTTCCAGAGTTGCGACGATCTTATTAGCATCGGCTGTTGACTCATTTGGACCTCTAACATATGACGGCATTTTATCTTTACCATAGCGGAAACGTGACCAGCAGACTCCCAGTTTTTGCTCGCCAAAGATGGCTTTTAAGCTGTGATAATCTTTATGGCAA
>CAYWLM010000055.1:0-18932 GCA_964459125.1 uncultured Methylomonas sp.
CCGCAAAACAAGCTAATACGCTTGCCTGCCTGGATAATATGTGCCGCCTTTTCCAGCTCCTGATCCGGTGGCGCAAAAGCGGAACGAGTATGTACCAGGGGATGTAGAAAGTGCCGATTATTAACCATGCCGCCTATAATATCCACAGGCAGTTCAAGACGTACCACCGAGCGCTCTCCCAGTGCTTTTTGTATAGCAATTTCGGCCAGCCGAGGTAGCTGATCTGGTGTGTTGACGATAGCCTGATAGGAACAGATATCGTCGAACATGCGCGATAAATCGACTTCCTGAAAATAATTACTGCCACGTTGATGGTGCGCTACCTGACCAGTAATGGCTAACACTGCCGCTCCTTCTTTTTTGGCATTATATAAACCGTTAATCAAATGCAAGGAACCCGGCCCGACGGTGCCAGCGCAAACACCCAGTCCTCCGCTAAGCTCCGCTTGCGCATAAGCGGCATAGGCAGCATTTTCTTCATGCCGGACACCTATCCAGCGAAAACGCGAATCTGTACGGATCGCTTCCAGCAAGGTATTTAAAGCATCTCCAGTGACCCCAAAAATATCTGCTACTCCCGCATCTGCGAGGATATCGAGTAATGTTTCACTTACATTCTTGGCCATAATGACTACTCCTTATTTTTTGATAAATCAGACTAAATACAAACAAACTGCGTGCTGTTTTGAATAAAATAACTGTAATTTATTCCGTGCAGATTTACACTTATCCGACCTTGCCGGACAAAATCTTAAAGGGCCATACTACATTAAGCTTTACACAAGCGTAAGAAATGAAAAGTATTTTTCTCAATTACTTGAAGTTCACTTTAGTTAAATGTACCATTTGAAGCTATGGAGATTTGTTAGAACCTAAGCCGGTAACTATTCAAGCTGTTAGTCATTCCCAGATCTGAAGCTTACACAAGTTATTTCCCGTTAAGTTTTTTAAGTTCTAACTGATTTTATAGCGGATATAATCGTCGATAATAAATCTTAAAAAAATAGTTCATGTCTACTAATCTAATATGGTTTTGTAAAACGACGACCAGCAAGGCTTGTTATTTGCTGATACTGCTTTGGACTCTAGTGTTTTCCCCTTCAGCGCATGCCTGGCACCCTATCTCTACAAATACAAAAATTCTCGGCATTTATCCAGATTACCCAAAAATCCTTTATAAGCAGTTACCGAATGCTGCGGCAGTAAAGCGCGGAGAATATCTGGTAAAAGTCGGTGATTGTATTGCCTGCCATAGTAATCCTAAGGCCGGAACAAATCCGTTTGCTGGCGGTTTGCCTATCGACACTCCTTTTGGTACTTTTTTTACGCCTAATATTACACCCGATAAAACAACCGGGATTGGCAACTGGAGTGAGCAGGATTTCATAAAGGTCATGCACCAGGGTATACGCCCGAATGGTTCTAATTCCTTCCCCGCATTTCCCTATGTTTATTTCAATCGCATCAAGCCACAAGATTTAAAGGACATCTGGGCCTATTTGCAGGTTATTCCTACCGTTAGCCTGGAAAATAAAAGCAATACACTACCTGTCATAATCGATTGGCGAATCTGGCAAACTGTCTGGAAGAGTCTCTACTTTTATCCTGACCAGGGAGTCTTTAACAACGATCCGGATAAATCTAAGGCATGGAACCGTGGAGCCTATCTAGTCAATGGCCTGGGTCATTGCACCATGTGCCATACGCCAATGAATGCAATTGGCGCAGAAGAGAAAAAATATTTTCTTACTGGCTCGATGATCGAAGGATACTGGGCGCCGGATATCACTGGCTTGGGATTAAGCAGTGCGCGCAGGTATCAAGTGGCTAATGTGTTTCGCAAGAGCCAGTTGATTAATACTGCAGGCCCTGTCAGAGGACCGATGGCTGATGCCAATCATGACAGTCTACAATATTTAACCGATGACGACAGCCTCGCAATTGCTGAATATTTAAAAAGTGTGGTCAGCAAGCAGCCGCGTAATCTGCCACAGCGACTTGAAGATCAACCTCGATTAAAACGCGGCGAACAGGTTTATGCCAATGTGTGTGTCATCTGCCATTTAAAGGGTGAGGCAGGGACTCCCAGAATAGGTGATCAAGCCAACTGGGAACATCGCCTTGCAAGTTCTGACAAAGACTTGTCCGGTTTGTATAGTCATGCGCTTAACGGCTACAATAAAATGCCGGTAAAAGGCGCGTGTGTTACCTGCAATGATGCTGATGTAACGGCCGGGGTAGATTACATTCTGTATCAATCACTGTTGCATTCGCAGTGGATCGAGTTGCAAAATCCACAGCCCTTACCTCGAGTTGCAACGACAAGCTTTACTTTGGGTGAACAGGTTTACCGCAATAACTGTAGTGTCTGTCATGACCAGGGTCTTATGGGAGCACCGAAAATCGGTGCTGAACAGCAATGGCAGGCGCGAATTAAAAAAAATATGGATGTGCTAATTTTAAACACCCTGCAAGGTAAAGCTAATATGCCAGTCAAAGGAGGATGTTCTCATTGTACTGACACAGAAATTATCGCAGCGGTGAAATATCTGGTACAGCAAAGCCAGAAACAAAATAACTATACATTGTGGTGAGAGTATCAATAAAATGAAATCTAGAAAATCGAATCTCTCATATTTGCAACAGAGCCTGACTGGTATTGGAATGAGCATGCCGATTTCTGCCATGGCCGAATGGGGCATCAATCTACCCAAAGGCGTGACGCCAGTAAGTCGGGATATATATGACTTGCATATGCTCACTATGGCAATTTGCGCTGGTATTGGCTTGATAGTTTATTCCTTTCTGATTTTTATTCTGTTTCGTTACCGGCGTTCGCGCGGCGCAAAACCGGCTGATTTCGACAATAACAGTACCCTGGAAAATATCTGGACGGTCACTCCTTTTCTCATTCTGGTCGCCATGGCTATCCCTTCAACCCTCGTTCTAATCGATATGGAAGATGAATCTAATGCTGATATCACTATCAAAATCACTGGATCGCAATGGCAATGGCACTATGCCTATCTGGATAAAGATATTGAATTCTACAGCAGGCTATCTACGCCAACAGAGCAAATTCATGGCAAAGCCAAAAAGGGAGAATGGTATTTGCTGGAGGTCGATAAACCACTGGTTTTACCTGTTAATCAAAAAGTGCGTTTTTTGGTAACCTCTGATGATGTTATTCATTCCTGGTGGGTTCCAGAATTGGGCGTCAAACGTGACGCAATTCCTGGATATATACATGAATCATGGGCGAAAATTCTTGAACCAGGCATTTATCGAGGCCAGTGCGCTGAACTATGTGGAATCGATCATGCATTTATGCCTATCGTCGTTAAAGCGGTTACTGAACAAGAGTTTACTCAGTGGCTTGCACAGCAGAATAAACCACGCCTCACTGAGCAGACCGACGATTGGAAAATGGATACAGAAATGCGTGCAGGAAGAGAGCACTATATGCGTTATTGCGCAGCATGTCATCAGGAAGATGGCAGTGGAAACCCGCCGCTGTTTCCAGCATTAACTAACAGCTCTGTCGTCGTAGGTAAACCGATCAGTCGTCATATAGACCTTGTACTACAAGGCGTTCCAGGGAGTGCCATGCCTGCGTTTGCAGGGCAACTCAGTAATGCTGAAATTGCGGCCATTATTACATACGAACGTAATGCCTGGGATCATGATACCGGTGATCTTATAACGCCTGAACAAGTACAGATGCGTCGATTAAAAACTTCTGACACCAGAGCAACACAACCATGAACATGCAATCAGATTCAATCACTGAACAAGCCAAGGAAGATGCACCTAAGGGCATCTCCAGTTTTCTAAAACACTGGGTATTCACCACAAATCATAAAGATATTGGAACATTATATCTTTGCCTTAGTTTTATGATGTTTTTTGTTGGGGGTGCAATGGCTCTGGTATTGCGTGCAGAACTGTTTATCCCGGGCTTACAACTAGTCAGTCCTAATTTTTATAATGTGCTGGTCACAATGCATGGCTTAATTATGCTCCTGACGGTGATTATGCCCGTGGCAGTTGGTCTCGCAAACTGGCAAATACCCATGATGATCGGTGCGCCAGATATGGCACTTCCCCGGCTTAATAATATGAGTTTCTGGATACTGGTGTTTGCCATTTTGCTGCTGGGCAGCACTATCTTCATGGATGGCGGTGGACCTAACTTTGGCTGGACTATGTATGTACCCCTTTCCACTAGTTTTGGCCCACCCAGCACTGATTTTCTAATTTTTTCAGTGCATATGCTGGGGATTTCATCGATCCTGGGATCAATCAATATCATTGCCACTATCATTAATATGCGTGCGCCAGGCATGACCTGGATGAAACTGCCGATGTTTGTATGGACATGGCTAGTCACAGCCTTCCTCTTGCTTACTATTATGCCGGTCCTGGCAGGTGCAGTAACCATGATGCTTGCAGACCGAAATTTTGGCACCAGTTTTTTTAATTCAGCCGGTGGTGGAGACCCTTTGCTGTTTCAGCATTTATTCTGGTTCTTCGGGCATCCAGAAGTCTACGTGCTGATTTTGCCAGCATTTGGTGTTATCAGCCAGGTTATTCCTACCTTCAGTCGTAAAAAGCTATTTGGTTATAACCGTATGGTGGTCGCCACCCTGTCCATTGCGTTTTTATCTCTGACAGTCTGGGCGCACCATATGTTTACCAGCGGTTTGCCGCTAGCTGCTGAAATTTATTTTATGTATGCCACCATGTTAATTGCGATTCCAACCGGCATAAAAATATTTAACTGGTTAGCGACTATGTATCGAGGTTCGATAACTTTCGAGACCCCGATGTTATTTGCTGTCGGGTTTATTGTGATGTTTACCTTCGGAGGTTTTACCGGCATCATGATGTCGATTGCACCGAGTGATTTTCAGTATCAAGATAGCTATTTTATTGTTGGCCATTTCCATTATGTGCTGGTACCTGGTGCCGTATTTGCCTATATGGCTGGCATCTATTACTGGCTACCTAAATGGTGTGGCAGAATGTACAGCGAAACTTTAGGACAATGGCATTTCTGGCTGATGGTTATTGCGACCAATCTTACATTTTTTCCCATGCATTTTCTTGGTCTGGCGGGTATGCCCAGAAGAATACCTGATTATGCGCTGCAATTTACTAATTTCAATATGATTGTGACAGTAGGAGCCTTTATCTTCGGGTTCTCCCAGCTAATTTTTCTTTATAATGTGGTGCGTACTATAAAAAGGGGATCGCGTACTACTGCTCAGGTATGGGATGGAGCTGAGGGGCTGGAGTGGACGCTATCATCACCACCTCCGCACCATAGTTTTCAAACGCCTCCGGACATTAAGTAATGAACGTACAGCCAAAAAAACATACCAGTAATAACCAGTACTTTGTACCTCAACCCTCTGTCTGGCCCATATCTTTATGTGCAAGTATTATTCTTTTCTTTATTGGTGCCGCGAATTGGTTACACTATCACTGGTTCGGCCCCTACCTGCTATACCTTGGCTTACTCTGTATTCTGGGAGCAATGTGTGCCTGGTTTACTAATGTCATTCGCGAAAATAAAGCGTCAAACTATAATACGCAAGTCGGTTATTCGTTTCGCTGGGGAATGATCTGGTTCATTTTTTCTGAAGTTCTGTTTTTCGCTAGTTTCTTTGGCGCACTTTTTTATACCCGGGCGTTCAGTGTGCCTGAATTGAGTGGTGCCATCCGCCCACTGACCCATATATTACTATGGCCAGATTTCACAGGGGGCTGGCCTTTATTACATAATCCTGATAACAGACAATTTCTCGGCGCAAATTCAGTAGGCAATATCTGGAGAATCCCGGCTCTGAATACTTTATTGCTATTATCCAGTGGAGTCACCTTAACCATTGCTCATTGGGGCTTATGCCTGAAAAGGCGAGCTGTATTGATCTGCGGACTGTTTTTTACCATACTGCTGGGAGCAACTTTTCTCGGCTGCCAGGCTTCGGAGTATTATGCTGCTTATCAGCAACATGGTCTAACGCTAAACGCAGGTAGTTACGGTAGCCTGTTTTTTCTTTTAACCGGGTTTCATGGCGCGCATGTTACCATCGGCTCGACGATGTTAATTGTTATGTTGATACGCAGTATTCAGGGAGATTTTTCACCAGAAAATCATTTTGCCTTCAGTGCGACTGCCTGGTACTGGCATTTTGTTGATGTCGTCTGGCTCATGTTATTTATATTTTTTTACTGGATTTAACAGCAAGATATGCAACGCATAAAACTATCTATGGATATCTAATTGTAGAGTAGGCATTGTATACCTTTCCTGGATTCAGCTAAAAGATCCAAACCGATAGTATTATTTTAACCGCATGACAGGAATTAATTTATGACCTTTATGGTAAAAGTATATTGGCTGATCACCCTGCTCGGGTTACCTGCCAGCCTGGTTCTCGCAATTAATTACCCAGATGCCTATTTTCTGACCGGATTTTGCCTGCTATGGGCAATTATCGGGGGCTACGATATATACTTCAGCCGCAGCAACTTACGCCGTAATTACCCTGTGGTTTCTTATCTGCGTTATATTCTTGAATATATCCGACCCGAAATTCAGCAGTATTTTATTGCCAGCAATATTGAAGAAAGGCCGTTTAATCGTGAACAAAGGAACCTGGTTTACCGACGCGCCCGATTATTGCCTGATACTTTACCCTTTGGAACCGAAGTAGATATTCTGGAAGATGGTTACCTATCTGCTGTGCATTCTCTGAATCCAAAAGAAATTGCTAAACAGGATACTAGAGTACTATTCGGTGGTGCGCAATGTACTCAGCCTTATAATGCTTCACGATTAAATATCTCAGCAATGAGCTTTGGAGCCTTAAGTGCAAATGCCATATTAGCTTTGAACAAAGGCGCCAAAATAGGCGGGTTTGCTCACAATACTGGAGAAGGAGGCCTGAGTCCCTATCATTTAAAATTTGGCGGAGATATTATCTGGCAAATTGGTACTGGGTATTTTGGTTGTCGTAATCAGGATGGAAGTTTTAATGCTGATGCCTTTCAGGAGCGTGCAACTCTTGACGTTGTAAAAATGATAGAAATCAAACTATCGCAAGGGGCTAAACCTTCACATGGGGGTATATTGCCTGCCGCTAAAGTAACCCAGGAAATTGCCGAAATCCGCCTGGTTGATGCAGGAAAGGATGTTGTATCTCCCCCTACACACAGTACGTTCAATACGCCCAAAGGTTTGCTGCAATTTGTTCAACAACTACGTGAGCTGAGTGGTGGCAAGCCCGTTGGCTTTAAATTGTGTCTGGGTAAGAAGAGTGAATTTCTTTCAATCTGCAAAGCGATGCTTGAAACGCAAATTTTTCCGGATTTTATTACTATTGATGGAGCAGAAGGTGGAACGGGTGCAGCTCCGTTAGAATTTTCTAACCGTTTGGGCATTCCCTGCCTGGAAGCGATTTATTATGTGAATCAGGTTCTGATTGGACTCAATATTAAAGACCATATACGCATTATTGCTTCAGGAAAAACCGCATCAGGGTTTGATATGCTGGCAAAAATCGCTCTGGGTGCCGATACGGTTAATGCTGCACGGACCATGATGCTGGCGTTGGGATGCGTACAATCACAAGCCTGCAATACCAACAAATGTCCGACCGGCATTGCCACCCAGGATCCTAATCGAGGGAAAGCAGTGAATGTCGAGAACAAGCATGTACGAGTAGCAAATTTCCATGATCAAACCGTTTCCTCCTTTGCGCAGTTATGCGGGGCTATTGGCTATGAACATCCCGATATGCTTCGCCCATCAGATATTTACCGCCGTTTTGATCAAGGCTTATTGCACTTTGATGAAATCTACACGCCATTGCAGGCAGGTCAATTACTGTCAAATGATGTTCCAGCAACATATTTTGCCGATTGGCAAAAGTCATCACCGGAGTATTTTTAATAATTCCACACAACCGATATAACAGTACTCTAGCGATTTATCATATTTATGCCCTTGGCAAGATTATTAAGTGCCAGTAACTTTTTTTACACCGCACACTGAACAACGATTTGAATGGAAAGCACCTATGAGCGAAGAATTTAATACAGCAAAAACACAGCTAGATATACTGGCACCCGCGTCATTATCGGGCAATGCCATACTGGAAAATCCATTACTCAATAAAGGCACCGCATTTAGTGAAGAGGAGCGTATCGAATTGGGCTTGCTTGGCCTATTACCCCCGCATATCGAAAGTCTAGATGATCAGACTCTGCGCGCATACGAGGCATTTTCCATTTTTGAAACTGATCTGGAGAAACATATTTATTTGCGTGCTCTTCAGGATAATAATGAAATACTTTTTTACCGCATGGTGCATGACCACCTGACAGAAATGATGCCCATTATCTATACACCTGTAGTCGGTGAAGCCTGTCAAAAATTTAGTGAAATCTACCGGCGTTCCAGAGGGCTTTTTATCAGTTATCCCGAACGTCAATATATTGAGACTATTTTAGACAATGCTATCGGCAAAAATATTCGCGTCATTGTAGTAACTGATGGTGAGCGTATTCTCGGCTTAGGCGATCAGGGAGCGGGTGGAATGGGAATTCCAATTGGCAAACTTTCTCTTTATAGCGTATGCGGAGGCATAGATCCGGCAACGACTCTACCTATTACCCTGGATGTGGGCACCAATAATGAAGAACGCATCAAAGACCCTTTATACATAGGCTGGCGTCATTCGCGCATAGATGGTGAACAATATTACGAATTTCTGGATTTATTTGTACAGGCCGTAAAACGCAAATGGCCGCAAGTGGTATTACAATTTGAGGATTTTGCTCTGATCCATGCAACACCTTTACTGGAGAAATATCGCGATCAACTATGTACCTTCAATGATGATATACAAGGCACGGCAGCAGTGACGGTTGGCACCTTACTAGCAGCGGTTAAAGCTGCCAATATCAGTCTATGTGAGCAAAATGTTGTTTTTCTCGGTGCTGGTTCTGCAGGCTGCGGCATAGCCGAACAAATTATTGCTGCTATGGTGATGCTAGGGCTATCAGAAGCAGATGCGCGCCGGCATATATTCATGGTTGACCGTCACGGCCTAGTGCATGATGGCATGGAAGCAAAATTCCCGTTTCAACAGCGCCTGGCACAATCTTATACCCGGGTAGCAAACTGGTCAGCCGACAGCTCTCAAAGCATCAGTTTGTTAGAGGTGATAAAACAGGCACGCCCAGCTATTTTGATTGGCGTCTCAGGACAACCAGGGCTTTTTACAGAAGAAATTATCCGTGAAATGACTGGCGGTACTGCAACACCGATTATTTTTCCTTTATCTAATCCTACTGCACGTATCGAAGCAGAACCTGCTGATTTGATAAAATGGTCCGACGGCAAGGCATTGATAGCTACCGGAAGTCCATTCTCACCGGTCAAT
This sequence comes from uncultured Methylomonas sp., assembly GCA_964459125.1. GTDB lineage: Bacteria > Pseudomonadota > Gammaproteobacteria > Methylococcales > Methylomonadaceae > Methyloprofundus. The sequence continues at coordinate 9,456 of CAYWLM010000055.1, forward strand.
TATAAGGGTCAAAATTACCCCATCGCACAATGTAATAACAGTTATATCTTTCCGGGAATGGGGCTAGGTATACTTGCTGCCGAAGCTAGCCGAGTAACTGATGGTATGTTAATGGCTGCCGCCATTGCGCTTAGTGAAAGTGCTGAAAGCTATACCGATTCTTCCGAAGCGGGGTTGCTTCCTCCTCTCCACGATATCCGCAAGGTGAGTAAGAGCATTGCACTTGCAGTCGGTTTGCAAGCTCAGAGCGACGGCGTTGCATCTAAGACGTCCATTGAAATGTTACAGGAAAAGATTGGCCAGACTTTCTGGGAACCTCGTTATCATCCCATTAAACATTAATTATAATTATCTTTGAACTTAGGCCATGAATGCTATTCCAGTACAGGGATAACACATGGCTTTATACTCAACGTCTATTATTCTAGTCTGAATAACTATCACAAATCAGGAGCTAAAAAATGAGTTTGTCCATCATGACTTACCAACCCGTAGGTGACAAAAAAAACTCGGATTTTTTCAACGACTATCGTCTTAAAATATTTCAACGCCGAAAATCGAGTGGGATTGACGATTTACTGGAAAATTTATGCGCACTCGTCGTTCAGGTAGAAACCGGGGACGCTCTGGCCTATATGGAAGAATTATACCTGCTTACACCTTTCCGCTTTCAGGATGCTTATCTAAATGAAACGCACAAGATCTATATTATGCAAGCCAGACCTGAATGGCCACGTTATATCGTTCTAGAACCTCTGGATAAATCCTTCAGCGATGATTTAACACGTTTAAACATGCTCTATCCATTGGCAAGTAAAAAACCCAACGCGCGTTATGTGGGTGAGGTGTTCAATACCCGTGACCTGACTGAAACGCGAAACATTCTTGAATCGCATAATATTCGTTTTCATTATCCCGATGAAACCGAAAACAAGTTCTTCTCCAACCGCCATTTCAACTTCACTCAGCCTTCTTCACTGACGGGCAATCGTGTAGGTTATATACCTTTAGATGCATTCGAAATGGATCAAATAGAACTGGGGCAACGTATTTCATTACGTAAAAATGAAATGCAAGCACTCGCAAAAGCTGCAGACAAGGCCGCTGAAAAAGGCACAAATGAATTGTTGCTTGGAGTCGATCATATGGCAACGCGGATCCTTTCGGGTGAAAGAGAAGATGCGATTCTCGAGTTCCTCACCATGTCAAACTATTACTTCTGGGGCGCCTATAATATTGCAGATCAAAATTCGTCAACTAATGTCAATAGACACCCCAACGTCGCTGATGACAAATTTTCTCCAGCCAAGGTCTTTACCGCAAATAACATACCTTCATTTGTAAATTCATTCGAAAACTTACCCATGCCGACAGAAGATTTTGTCAGAAATTATGGCCGGCGTATGCATCATATCGCTTATGAAGTTAAAGATGGCGATCATATGGGGGGTGAAAAGAATATTGACTTTGTCGTGGATTCCCTGAAAAGTTACGGCCTCCCCTTTCTAGCAAATGTCGTTGGTGAATGTACTGATAAACCCAATCTCAAACAGATTTTTTCCAAACATTCTGAATACTCACTGTTGATCACCGAATATGTTGAACGCTGCCATGGCTTTGATGGTTTTTTTACCAAAGACAATGTCGCCGCTCTAACCCAGGCTGCAGGTGCTGACGAACGCTACCACCACGGTAATATATTTGATTAATTCTTTGCTATGAGATGTAAAATCAAAATTCGCAAATAATTAATAGCTGAATTCAGAACTAGCAATTATTAATGACAAGCTGTTACGCGCGAAAGTATCAACAAACAGTAAATATTGGAGGAAAAATAGAATACTGGCTCAAGATAGTCAATACCTCAGCATTACTATACTAAATACTGGAGCCTTGGAAGATATTGCCAATGGTTCCATAGATTAGTCAGTATCCATCTTAGTCTGCAAATTATCTGCTTCTTTTACATTTCATTTAGACAAATACTGCTCACTGGTCAACGCCTGAAGAAAAGCCACTAAATCCTTTTTTTCCTGATCTGTTAAATGTAATCGAAAAATAGCGGGATCCAGAAATGCATTTTTATCACCACCTTTATCATAGTACTCAACAACCTCAGCTAATGTATTTATACTGCCATTATGCATATAAGGTGCAGTTAAGGCGATATTTCTCAGTGTAGGCGTTTTGAATTTGCCTAAATCGGCAATCACATGGGTAACGTTAAATCGACCTAATTCAGCTCTCTGTGCCTCTGAAAAAGAAAACTCATCCGCATTATCCCCTGCCCTTATGGCTTCTACAAACTCCTCGATTTGCGGGCTCACTTTATAAAAGCCTACACCTAAATTATAAAATCGATTGTCCGTAAACAAAGCATCTTTAGCACTGATTTCATGGCAATTGGAACAGTTGCCTTTGCGTCTAAAAAGGCGCATTCCACGCGCTTCACTTTGAGTTAACGCCATCCTATCACGACCGAATAAATAGCGATCGAAAGCTGAGTTGCCTGCAACTAATGTACGCTCAAAACTCGCTATAGCTTGAGCTATCTGCTGTACAGTTATTTCTGCAGTGTTAAATACTACTGTAAATTGTTGCTGATAATAAGGGTCTTGAGCAACTATCTCAGCGATTTTCTGATGACTTTTTAAGCCATGCTCGATAGGATTCAAAAAAGGACCAAGTGCCTGCTCTTCTAGACTGGCTGCTCTGCCATCTAAAAATAAGGTCTGGTAATAAGCAGCATTGACAACTGTTGGTGCATTTCTAAACCCAGCTTGTTGTCTAATACCAATAGCGACTTTTTGTCCGTCAGTAAAGGCGCTGTCTTTATCATGGCAACTTGCGCAACTAATTGTTCCATCCTGGCTTAAGCGTTTATCATTAAATAGCTTTTTACCTAAAGCTATTTTTTCAAGTGTTTGCTGATTATTTATAGGTATAGACAAATTGGGTAAACCGAGTAAGTTATCCGCCAAACCCAATGAAACCTGTAAATACAGTAACAAACTAATGCTAACTTTTCGCATATCTTACTCCACAGCTTGAATATTCAGGTAATGCATTGCATATCTTTATGTTGCATCTGATGCAAGATAGATTTTTGAAAAAAAAAGCCCTTTAATAAAAGGGCTGGCAAAAGAAAAGTTAAAGCTACTTTAACCAATAATCTCCAGTATTGGCAAAGTAGCCTTTAACCTTTTCAACAATCTATCATGAAATTTTTAAATAGATATTTAGTCTTGTTCAGGCATATCCTGAACAATCATGATGTGCGGTTCGCCTAAAGGGAATTCATCATCCATATTTTTAAAATAAATAACTTTACCGTAGGTTTCGTTAACTGCTGGTAATATTTTCGCAGCTTCATCTGCTGTTAAATCCGGAAATGTAGCATGAGCTCGTGGCACTTCAACCAAGTGATAATGCCAGTAATGTTTTTCTTCTTCTGGCAATGAATTATATTGCGCTGTAGTAATAATATACTCAAAACCAATTGGCTTATCCTGATCTTTCATACCTGTGTGGAACATTAAGCAAATAAAAGTACCATCGTCATAGGCTTTACAGTGGTGATGCACTATTATTTGTAATTTTGGATCGTTGACATCATGGGTATCAGGTTTGATATGTCGGATCGCTTGAATATGCAGATCATTAAAGCCCAAATGATTTGGATATTCTTTTTGGCGAGGATTCAAGGTTTCGTTGTATACCGCTTCTTTTTCAACGACAACAGGTGCTTTTTCAGATCTTGAACAGCCACTGACTAGAACGATTAACGCGCTAGACATAAGTAATTTTAGTTTCATTTTATTCTTCCCCGGTTTATAAAAAGCGCATTAAACAGCTTTCAAAAATTATTTTTATTATTAAATGGTTTTGAGTAAATACATATTAGTAATTTATTATATTGCAACAGAAAGACATGTCAAATATTTCCCTACTAATTTACTACATTTTTTTCGTAAAATATATACATCCTAATATTTCAATGACTTATGAAATTTAAAACTAATTAACTGGCAGCTCATCATACCCTTGTATTTTATTATTTTGCCTATAAGATAGACCTGAGAGCCAAGATAGATAATGGAACTATCACTATTGACTGTTTTCAGGCTCAAGATTTATACCATGGCATTTAACAATTTATGCGCTTTTTTATCCATCACGAATTTAATATGAACATAAAAAAACACCTTTTATCTAGTTTGACTTTAAGCATAGTTATGATGACTAGCCAAGTCTCAGCCTTTAGCGATTCACCCAATAATAGCTATCCGCTTTCTCCAAATCAGGCTGTTCCAACGCTCGCACCTATGCTAAAAAATGTATTACCCAGCGTTGTGAATATTTCTACGTTAGGCACTGTTGCTGTGCAACAGCACCCGATGATGAATGACCCTTATTTTCGTCGTTTTATGCCACAAATGCCTACAGAACGACAAACTCAAGGCATAGGCTCAGGCGTTATTGTCGATGCGAATAAGGGCTATATCATTACTAATAACCACGTAATAGCCAACGCCGACACTATCTTTGTTACTTTACATAACAAGCAAAAATTAAAAGCTAAATTAATTGGCACTGATGCAGAAACAGATATTGCTGTTTTACAAGTAGAAGCCAAAGACTTAACCAGTATTCCTATCGGTGATTCTGATGAATTACAGGTCGGAGATTTTGCTGTGGCAATTGGTAATCCATTTGGCCTTAGCCATACTGTGACTTCAGGCATGATTAGTGCTTTGGGACGCACCGATCTAGGTATTGAAGGCTATGAGAACTTTATCCAGACAGATGCCTCCATCAATCCAGGTAATTCAGGCGGTGCATTAATTGATTTACGTGGGCGCTTGATCGGTATTAATTCTGCGATACTCGCTCCCTCAGGTGGTAATGTAGGCATTGGCTTTTCCATTCCTATTAATATGGCAAAAAAAGTCATGAATCAGTTACTTGAGCATGGTGAGATTAAACGTGGCTTGTTAGGTGTACAAATTCAGGATTTAAACTCTGACCTTGCTGATGCCATGGACTTGAAAGGCAAACGTGGGGCGTTAGTATCGCAAGTAACGCCTAATAGTGCCGCTGAAAAAGCAGGCATTAAGGCAGGCGATGTGATTATTGCTATCAATGGTGAAAAAATAACCGGTGCTAGTTCATTACGGACTAATATCGGCATGAAGCGTGTCAATGAAGAAGTGATTATCGATCTGTTCCGCGATAAGCAGCTCATGACAGTAACTGCTAAGATAGGCGGTTTAAATCCAGAACAATTCGCAGCCTCGTCTACTGAATTGCCCTTATTAAAAGGTGCAACTTTAAAAGAGCTGAGCGCTAAACAACCGTATCAAGGCGTTAGCAAAGGCTTATTGATTACTGATATACAAACTAATAGTCCTGCAGCACAAGTAGGTTTAATGGAGGGTGATATTATTTTGGCAGTCAACAAAAAAGAGCTTGCAACACTCGCGGATTTAAAAAAGGCGGCCAGCTTAACACACGATCAACTACTTCTGCATTTGCAACGCGGACAACGCTTCCTGTATTTTGTGATTAAATAACCAGGATAAATTAACCAAGGGTGGGCATCAGCATTGCCTACCCTTACTTTTCATTGAGTGATTCTTATGTTAGCCATACAACAAATTCCCGTTCTTAATGATAATTACATTTATCTTATTCATGACCCTGAGTCAAAAGAAACAGCCGTTGTTGATCCGGCGGTAGCAGAGCCTGTATTAAGTGTACTCAAACAAAAAAACTGGCAACTTAACTATATTCTTAACACCCATCATCATGGAGATCATGTTGGTGCTAACCTTACTTTAAAAAAGCAAACTCAGTGTAAGATTGTCGGATCTGCGGCAGACCAGCAACGCATTCCTGGTATTGATATAAAATTAAATGAAGGTGATACTTTTAAACTGGGTAACCACGAGTTTCAGGTGATTAACTGTTCGGGGCATACTATCGGCCATATTGCCTTTTATCAACCTGCAGCTAATGCACTTTTCTGTGGCGACACCTTGTTTGCAATGGGCTGCGGTCGTTTGTTTGAAGGGTCAGCTGAACAAATGCTACAATCGTTAAAAAAGCTTTCCAGTCTTCCTTTAGATACAAAAGTCTACTGCGCGCATGAATATACAGCGGCAAACGCACAGTTTGCACTTTCAGTGGAACCAGATAATACTGACTTACTTAAAGCAATTGAACATATCAAGCAACTCAGGGGAAATAATCAACCGACCGTTCCGACAACCGTAGAACAGGAACTTGCCACTAACCCGTTTTTACGTGCTGACAGCCCTGACATACGACAAACGCTTGCTATGCAAGGAGCATCTGAACTAGCTGTCTTTACCGAGCTCCGTCAAAGAAAGAACCGTTTTTGAGACCAGCAATAGTATAGTTTGTATACTGAATTTATTATTTAGCAAAAATACACGAAACAAACCAAAACCATACGATGGGCAAAAATGTAGTCCACCCTTGCTGCAAGGTTTAGCGTTTTTTTCCTTGAATAATCGCTTCAGGGTGACGCTCTAAATAATCAGCCAATAAGCGTAATGATTTTGCAGAGCGAGCTAACTCTACTAAAGTACTATTCAAATTTCGCTGTAACTGCGCATCTCCATTGAATACTTCGCCTACATCTTCTGCGCTCACTTTAAATTGATTAAGCGTTAGATTAGTATTTGCGATCGTTTGTTGAATATCCGCCAATAACGGTTCAGTTGCATTATCCAGTTTTTGCATAGCACTACTGCTATGCTTCAAGGTTGTTTCAGCATTAACAGCAATCGATACTGAATGCTTATTAAAAGTAGTCAGAATATCTTCTAATTCAGTTAAAGAAGCTGATAAAGCATGAATCGCCTGTTTGGTTTCATCAGAACCCGTGATTTGCTTAATATTTTTAACCGCTAACAACAACTCTGTAAACAATTCCTGGATATCAAGATTCTGAAACTCTCTAATTACATCAGTTATATTTTTTTGCACCTCCTGACTACTGGAGGTAATCGCAGGCAATTCAGCAAAGTCCTTATTTAAACCAGTTAACTTAATTGGTAACTTGGGGTTTAATAAAGATTCTATATACAATTGCCCAGTGACTAAACTGGTATATTGCAATTGCATACGCAAACCATCTTTTATCAATTGCTCCATAACCATCTTGTCGCTATGAGGATCCTTTAGATCCAGTATTTGTTTACATTTTTGATGATCTATTTCAATAAATACCGGTGTCAATATACGTTTAGTTTCTGGATCTAGTTGCACTTGAATATCGGTTACCTTACCTATCGGGACACCCTGCATTTTTACCAAAGCACCAATAGATAAACCATTCACTGATTCATTAAAATAAATAACATATCTGGATTTCGCCGTGAACCATTGACCACTGGTAAACACAGTAATACCCAAAAGAGCGATCAGCACAGCTCCCATCACAAAAACACCGATAATAGTCGGATTAGCTTGTTTACTCATGCATCCCTCTACTTAAAAACTGTTGTACAACAGGGTTCGGACATTTATTTAATAAATCTTTAGGTGGACCTTGCGCAATTTGTGTTTTACTGATCGAATCCAGAAAAACACTATCTGTACCTATGGCAAACAGGCTAGGCAAATCATGAGTTACGACAACAATTGTCGTGCCTAAACTAGCCTGAATACTTATAATCAAGTCATCTAATAATTTGGCACTCAAAGGATCTAAACCAGCGGAAGGTTCATCAAAAAATAAAATATCTGGATCCAATGCCAAAGCCCTTGCCAGGCCGGCTCTTTTTTTCATGCCACCACTAATTTCTGCCGGATAATATTCTTCAAATCCCACCAGCCCGACTAATGCCAGCTTAAAGTAGGCCAGGCCTTGAATTTCCTCATTACTTAAATCAGTATACTCTTTTAAGGGCAACTCTATGTTTTCAGCCAGGGTCAATGAACTCCATAAGGCACCGCTTTGATACATGACACCATTAGCACGCATTATTTTCTTACGCTCTATCTCAGAAATTTTCCATAAATTTTCATCCTGATAATAAATATCTCCTGCGGCAGGTGCCTTTAAACCTAATAGGTGCCTGAGTAAGGTGCTTTTCCCACAGCCATTACCGCCCATTACGATAAAAATATCGCCTTTATAAATACTGAAATTAAGATCCTTCTGGATAATAAAATCACCATAAGCCATCGTTAAGTTTTTAACCTCAATATGTACTTGTTTCATATTAAAAATCTATAATCTGATAAACCACTGTCAAAGTAGCATCTGCCACTACAATACTCACTATTCCAGCTACTACGGAGGCTGTTGCTGCATCGCCAACGGAAGAAGAACTGCGTCCACATTGCATACCACTTAGACATCCAGATAAGGCTACCAATACGCCAAAGACACTGCTTTTAATTAATCCAGCAAAAAAGTCATTCAGATCGAGTGCGGATTTTGTCTGTATTAAATACTCGACCACTGAAATATCCAGCAAAGTCACACTGACTACTAATCCTCCCAGAATCCCCATCAAATCAGCATATAAACATAATAGCGGTAGCATAATAATCAGCGCTAACATACGCGGTAAGACGAGAAAATCAATCGGTGAAATACCTAAAGTTTCCAGAGCATCAATTTCCTCATTCACCTGCATGGAGCCTAGCTGCGAAGCAAATGCTGCCCCGGTACGCCCGGCCATAATAATAGCGGTCATCATCGCACCCATTTCCCTGGCCATACCTAACCCCACCAGATTGGCTACATAAATTTGCGCACCAAAAATCTTGAGCTGCATGGCACCGACAAATGCCAGTATCAATCCCACTAGCATGCTAATTAATGTGACAATAGCTAATGCGCCGGGGCCGCAATCTTGCATAACCAGCCATAAATCTCTTTGTCGAAAACAGGCTTTACCACGTAATAAACGCAAACTGCTCAGGCATACCTCACCAACAAAGGTTAACATGACCAGAGTTTGCTGATAAAAAGCCAGAGTGTACTGTCCTATCTGCGCAAGAGATGATGTTTCTTCTAGAATCTTTTGCCCACTATCACGCACTGGAAAAGCAGAGGCTTGATTTAATAAGCCTTGTGCTGCAGAGGGCACATCCGCCATATTCAGGACAATACTCTGTTCTTTACAATAAGCATCTAACTCAAATAAAAAAAGCACGAAACGGCTATCCCAGCGACCTAACTGCTCACTCTTTAAATCAAGTTGCACACAGCCCTGTTTTTCCAATTGTGGCTTAACTGACTTGAAACTGGGCACAGTATTACCCATGACCCAGTCGCCCTGAATATGCGCTTTACTTACTTTGCCTTCAGTTAATGAAAGTTCAAACGTACATTTATTCAATGAAAAACCTATTTTTTAAGGCTCTAAGTAAAATACAGAGGGTAATCAAACTTCATTTTTCCACAGAGAAAGTAAATCATGTTGATAAAGTTGT
>CAYWLM010000056.1:0-5244 GCA_964459125.1 uncultured Methylomonas sp.
TGGCTGAAACCAGCCATTTATAAATTTGTATGATTTATTTAAAGCATGTCCAGATTGAGTTTAGGGCAATACAATTTAATATCAAAGACGATCCTGATAAACAAGGTTAAACACTTATCTATGTGGAGCGTTACACCAACTACCACGCTGAATAGATCAATTGCATAACCTAAATCAATAATCCCTTTAGCCTGTATATCGCATAGTCCTATATGCTTGATTAGTTTTTCGTCATTAGGGAATTTTGCAGTAAAGCATCAATATCTATTGCCGATTGCTTATTCAGGCAGAAGTTAGTTTCTGCTTTGACTGAAAAGCTGACTGAGGTAATGAGCATGACTGAACATCCCGTGGCGATAATACCGCTTTGTTGGCTGGCAGAGTGTGCCGATAGGTTTTGTTAAGTTGATGTGTGGGAGATGGAATTTATTTAAACCGTCAACTCAGAAAATAAACTCTATTTTTAGTGAATTTAAAAAATCTAAAAATTAGATTAAATTCAATTGCTTAAATGGCGCGCCCGAGACGATTCGAACGTCCGACCCCTGCCTTCGGAGGGCAGTACTCTATCCAGCTGAGCTACGGGCGCTTATTTGAGATGGTCATTTTAACCTATCCTCTGCATTTACGATAGCATCGATTTTAAATGCGCAAGGTTCGCTTTGCCACGTATCTTCTGCTCTGCTTCATCTACAGGTTTTTTACTCGGCCACTCTAAATCCTCCTCTGGCAATTCTGCCAAAAATCGGCTGGGTTCGCTTTCTGTAATATCTCCGTAACGTTTACGGTGTGTGCAATAGCTAAAGGTACAGGTATGCTGCGCACGGGTAATACCCACATAGGCGAGGCGGCGCTCTTCTTCTATATTATTGGTTTCGATGCTGTTTTGATGTGGCAGGATATTTTCTTCGATACCGATTAAAAAGACATGCGGAAATTCCAGACCTTTGGCTGCGTGTAAAGTCATTAAACTGACTTGATTATCAGCCTGGTTATCCTGGTTACGATCCAGTATATCCATTAATTGAATTTTAGAGACAATTTCATCTAGCCCCTTTTCTGCTGCATTTTCATCTTCGCTTTTTGCGATGCGCTGTAGCCATTCAATCAGTTCAGTGACATTTTTTATTTTACGTTCTGCGGCTTGCTGGGTGTTGCTGTTTTCCTGTAGCCATTGGTGGTAATTAATTTGCTGAATAAAAGTATTCATTTCGGCAAAGGTATCGCCGGTTTGCATGGCGGCAGCTGTTTTATGTGTCCACTGACAGAATTTTTGCAAGCGTGCCAGTGCTGCCTGGGGGAGCCTTTCCCTTACTCCCATTTCAGAGCAGGCACTGAACAGGCTAATATGACGTTCATTAGCATAATCGCCCAGTTTTTCTAATGTAGTCGGGCCAATTTCACGACGCGGGGTGTTCACTATGCGCAGAAAGGCGGCATCATCATCAGGATTTACAAATAATTTTAGGTAACTGAGTATGTCTTTAATTTCTGCATAAGCAAAAAACGAGGTGCTACCGGTAATAAAATACGGGACATCAAACTCGCGTAAGCTACGTTCAAATAGGCGCGACTGATGGTTGCCCCGATAAAGAATCGCGTAATCTCCATATTCAGCCCCGGTTTTGAATTTATGATGCACGATTTCTGAAACGATTTGTTTGGCTTCTTCGTTATCATTTTTATGGGTTAATACGCGTAATGGCTCGCCAAAGACCATATTGCTCCATAATTTTTTTTCAAATGCATGCGGATTGTTAGCGATGAGCTGATTGGCTACTTTTAAAATCCGTCCATAAGAGCGGTAGTTTTGCTCCAGCTTTATCACCGTTAAACGTGCATAGTCTTTTTGTAATTGTGCCAGGTTTTCTGGCTGTGCGCCTCTCCATGCATAGATGGACTGGTCATCATCACCGACTACGGTAAATTTGCCTAGCTTGCCGACCAGTAATTTCACTAATTGATATTGGGTAATATTGGTATCCTGATATTCATCGACCAATAAATAACGTATTTTGTTTTGCCATTTTTCCAGGATCTCGGCATGGTTTTGAAATATTAAAACCGGCAATAAGATCAGATCATCAAAGTCTACGGCGTTATAGGCTTTTAAACTGCGCGTATAGTCGACATATATTAGTGCCGCGATATTATCATCTAGGCTAGCATGGCTTAAAGCCTGCTCGGGAGTGATAAAGGCATTTTTCCATTGGCCTATTTTGGCGGAATAAATATCCACGCTATCTATATCGTAATTAGCATTACCATGGCTAATCAGATTTTTCAGCAGGGTGATTTTATCCTGTTCATCAAATAAAGAAATTCCGGCTTTATACTGTAAAGTTTTATGCTCTTTACGCAGTATATCTAGCCCTAAAGAATGAAAAGTCGAGACACGTAAGCCGCGTAATTGCTTATCATCTAATAATTTACTGACCCGCTCTTTCATTTCCCGTGCGGCTTTGTTGGTAAAGGTTAATGCAGCGATATGGCGTGCAGGCAAGCCTTGTTTAACCAGATAAGCTATTTTTTCGGTTATTACGCGGGTTTTCCCACTGCCAGCACCTGCCAGGACTAGCAAAGGGCGGTCTATGGTTTTTACCGCGCGGTGTTGTTCGGGGTTGAGTTTGGACATTAAGGTTGACGGTCTAATTTACGGTAGCTAATAGCTTCGCTTAAATGCGGGATTTGTATCTGTGCTGATCCCGCTAAATCAGCAATAGTACGGGCTAGTTTTAAAATGCGGTGATAGGCACGATGCGATAGGCCAAAAGTATTCATGGCTTGTTCTAATAATTGATGACCTTGCTCTGTAAGTGTGCAAATCTGTTTTACCTCGGCTGCTGTCAGCTTACTGTTCGCCTTTCCTGAGCGTGTGATGGCTATATTGCGTGCATTAATAACACGCTGGCGTATAGTCGCGCTGCTTTCTTCGCCTTCAGGCGATCCTTTGCGTAGCACTTCATGCGAAACACGCGGGACTTCCAGATGCATATCAATTCGGTCTAATAACGGGCCGGAGATTTTACCACGGTAACGAGAAACTTGTTCCGATGTACAATGACAACGACCTGACGGATCTCCCAGGTAGCCGCAAGGGCAGGGATTCATAGCAGCAATGAGCTGGAATCGGGCAGGAAAATCAGCCTGTCTTGCCGCGCGCGAAATGGTGATATGTCCGGTCTCTAAAGGTTCGCGTAATACTTCCAGTACTTTGCGATCAAACTCAGGCAATTCATCGAGAAATAACAAACCATTGTGCGCCAAAGAAACCTCACCTGGCTGAGGATTGCTGCCTCCCCCCACTAAAGCAGGCGCAGAGGCAGTATGGTGCGGCGCTCTATAGGGCGGCTTAAGCCAGTTATTGGCATCAAAACGGGTAGCGCTAATAGAGACTATCGCTGCGCTTTCTAACGCTTGTGCTTCGGTCAAGGGGGGTAAAATACTGGGTAAGCGGCATGCCAACATGGATTTACCTGTCCCGGGAGGACCAAGCATCAATATATTATGCAGGCCAGTAGCCGCAATTTCTAAGGCTCGTTTTACATGAAACTGCCCCTGCACATCAGCAAAGTCCAGATCAGACTCATGCATATCAGCGTCAGGTATTTGCTCTGCTTGTGCAGGTAGGCGTTGCTGACCATTCAGGTGCGCACAAATTTCTAATAAATGTTGTGCCGGAAATAATTCTGCATTTTGTACTAATGCAGCTTCATGTGCATTTTCTAATGGTAAAAATAAGGCCCTGTTTGCTTCTCGTGCCTGTAATGCAACGGGTAATACGCCATTAACACTGCGCAATTCACCACCTAATGAAAGTTCGCCGATGCTTTCATATTTTGCCAGCTCGATACTCGAAATTTGGCCCGATGCAGCAAGAATTCCTAAGGCGATCGGCAAGTCAAAGCGCCCGCCTTCTTTGGGCACATCTGCCGGAGCCAGGTTTATGGTAATGCGTTGCATGGGAAATTGAAAATGCGAATTTATAATCGCACCGCGCACTCGATCCTTACTTTCCTTAACGGCTGTTTCCGGCAAACCTACCAGATTTAGCGCAGGTAAACCATTGGATATATGCACTTCTACCGTGACCAGAGGTGCATCAATTCCTGATCTGCCTCGACTATAGGCGATAGCAAGTGACATCTTCAATTCCTTGATTTTTCATAAGATCGTAATGATAAAATAAGACTTATTGTACCTGTTACCAGGACTATTCTTGTAAACATATCAAGCTTATATTAACCTCAGTTCGGGATAAAAACTCAAAGTAAGTATGATTTGATTCGTAGCCAGTATGAAACTCGAGTGTAATACCAGGTTTCGAGGCTCTGATTTCCCGTATTCCACAAGCTCCATACGGGCTACACAAAGTATTTTTTAATTTATCCATAAAGTCGAATGGTACGGAATCTATCTAAATTTCTTATCTCGAACTCAGGTTATATTAGAAACCTGCTAGAGAGTACATCTCTGCAGGATTGATCAGGAGCTGTTTACCTTTCTCGTGAAAATAATATCGCAAAGGATGTTAATGGACAAACCACGTTCAGACAACCTGATCTCACGGAAAATAACTTGATACCCTGTAAGCCTAGTGTAGGTTGGCGCTGAGGCACGAAGCCCAACAAATTTGGCGGAATATTCTGTTGGGCTTCGCAAGCTCAGCACCAACCTACGCATTTAAGTCTCACCTTATTATATTGAAAAGTCAGTAAGCTTTTGATTTTATTAGACTGGATTCAGGTGTTCTGACGTTTATCTAGCCTGCATGCTTGTAATCTATCTGCTTTAATTCGCCCTGATAGTAACGCTGCTCTGCCCACCGCCTAATTTCTGCACAACAATCTGTGCACCAATCCGCTCTACTAAAACGGCGACATGTGAAATAACGCCCACTTTGCGCCCTAATGATTGCAAGGTATCTAGACTCGCAATCGCGATATCCAGCGTTTCCTGATCCAGACTACCAAAACCTTCATCAATAAACAGCGATTCAACCTGAGTTTTATTGGATGACAATGAGGCCAGTCCTAATGCCAGAGCCAGGGAAACCAGAAAACTTTCGCCGCCGGATAGACTATGCACACTGCGTACTTCATCTGCCATATCACGATCAATTACCTGTAATTCCAGATCACTACCCGGTACACGTTGTAATAGGTAACGTCTGGCAAACTCCTGTAAATGACGGTTGGTATAGGAAAGTAAGGTTTCCAGCGTGAGGCTTTGGGCAAATACACG
>CAYWLM010000056.1:5344-18545 GCA_964459125.1 uncultured Methylomonas sp.
GACGGTTGGTATAGGAAAGTAAGGTTTCCAGCGTGAGGCTTTGGGCAAATACACGAAACTTCTGGCCACTGCTTGAACCTATTAACTCATTAAGGCTTTCCCATTGTTCCCAGCTTTGTTGCTGCGTTTGCAACTGATCTTGCAGGGTTTTGCCCGAGGCAATTTTTTCATCATCCGAGCGCAATGCAAAAGCATTGTTTTCTTTATCCTGGGTTAATTTATCCTGCTGTCCGGTAAGCTGCTCTATTTGCTCGCGGACATGCTCTTCCTGTTCTACTGGGGCGTCGCTTTGATGTGCGGATATATTCTGTGTGCTGATTTTTAATGCCGCCTGTGCCTCCTGCAAGGCGATGGCTAAAGCCTGGTTTTTTTCTGTCTGTGTCTTTATCCAGAGTTCGTCTTTACTCAGCAGGCTTTCGAGCGTTTGTTTACTTATCTGTTGCGCTTGTAATGCTGCAGTCAGTTTTTGTTGGGCAATAATATGATTGTCTGCACGCCTCTGTTGTTCTTTTTGCCAATGTCCTATGGCAGCCTTGCTCGTTTCAACATCTGTATTAGCGGTTACTAACTGTGCAGCTGATTCCTGTTTATTGGCTTCTGTCTGCTGCAATGTCCTGTCCAGATTTGCTGCATAATCATTAGCGGATTGACCGCTAAAATATTTGCTACGTTCGGCCAGCAAAACTTGTTGCTGTTGCGTATGACGATCCAGTTCCTGTTGATATTGCAGGTACAGTTTAGACTGTAACGTTTGCTCTGATTCAGCTCCGAGCAATGCTTTTTCAAGTTGCAAATACTGTTCCTTTAGTAGCGTTTGTTGTTCAGCTTTTTCCTGCCATAGACTCACGGCTGTGCGTATTTGTTGTAAAAATGCGTCTCCTGCCTGAGCCAGCTCAGCTTGCCAATGATCAATCTGTTTTAACGGAACACTGAGTATTTGTATCAAGTTATTGAGTTCATTTTTAACACGCTGTACGCTTTCATTTGTAGCGGACAGCTTACTGCATAGCTCGGCTAGTTTTTTGTCTAACGCCGCTGTTGCAACCGATCTATCTATGTAGAGCTGGTTAAGTTGCTCAAACCGGGAACGCGTTTTTTTGAGTGTTTGTTGTTGCTGCAAAGCGTCTTCTTCCTGCTGTTTAAGCTTTGCGTACTCAGTCTTTAAAGCATTACTTTGATTGCCTAAAGCAATGACATACGCTTGCTGTATCTCTGTCCACTCTGTTTTATTATCCAGGACAATGAGCAACCATTGTTCATGCAAATGACTCAGTGTGACTTTCGTCTGGCCTATACGCTCGGAGCTAAGTTGCTGATTTTTTTCTGCCTGTTTAATAATTCCCAGCTGTTCACTTAAATCCTTTATGAGCTGTTCTTTTTCCGCTTGTAGCGTATTTAATCGTGCCTGCTGAGCAGATAAAGGTTGTTTGATGGGTTGCATTAAATCGGCCCAGGGATGCTCATCGGCACCACAAACCGGGCAGGGTTGTTGATCTTTTAATAAGCCACGCAAATCCTCTGCTGATTTCTGGCTGGCAGCCTGCATTAGGTCAAATGCCTGTTGTGCCTCTTGCAGCTGAAATTGCTTATTCACTTGCGCAAGCTGTAGGTGTGCTTTTTGGGCATTCGCCAGTTGTATTGTATTATCTGCCTGATGTAACTCATTCTGAGCCTGTAACTTGTTTGCCTTTATATCCAGAGTTTTTACTGCAATACCGAGGGCAGCATCAAGATTCTCTTTTTGATTTTCCAGCAGTGTTTTTTGCTGATGTAAGTCGCTAAGAGACAGTTCATTTGCCTGTTGTTCTGCTTGCCTGAGCTGTACACTCAGGTTATTTTTGTCCGCCAGTGCTTGCTCCTGTTGCGCTTGTAAAGCCTGCAACTTGCTTTGCTGCTGGCTAATATTGTCTACTAAAGCTGCTTCCTGCTGAACGTGCTGCTGCAAATCCTTATCCAGAGTGATGTATTCCTGTATTTCAGTTTCCCATCGCCCCCATTGATTTGCCAAAGGCAGAATATGACCATATTGCTCTTGCCAGATAGCTATCTGCTGCAAACTATTTTCAAGTTGCCCTTTTTGCCTGCTTAGCTTTTCAAAACTTGTTCTGGCTGTTTGCCATTCTGCCTGCTGAGTCGCAGTTTCTTTGGCTAATCCTTGCAATCGAGAGTTACTATCGTCTATTTGCGTGTCCAGTTTACGCGCGGCAATCAGCAAGGGCTGTGCTTCCGAATGCTGTTGCCGGGCAAGATTATAAGCCTTATGGTATCCGTCTAATTGTTTATTGATTGTGGATACCTGCTCTACGGCTCCATTCAGAGCAGTTTGATTCTCTTGTAACTTTAAATCGGCATCCAGACATTCATTTGCCAGGCTTTGTTCATGTAGCAATAAGTTTCTTGAAGGCTGCGCCAGCTCAATCTGCTTTAATAATTCTCTATCTGCAGCATTGCTATCCCAGATATTTTGGCTTTGCTGGACTTTTTCTTGGGTAATTTGCTGGGCATTTTTTAGCCCTGCCAACTGGCTATACCAGGCAATGATTTTCTGTCTGTCTATCAGGCTTTGCTGCGTAATCGTCAACTGGCTGGTCAACAGTAATTTCTCTTGTTCCAGTTCTGCTCTTGCCGCGATATCTAGCGGTACTTTATCTGCCATTTTTTCCAGAATACGATCCAGCTTCTGTTTTTCTTGTTTGGCGCGTTCAAAAGCAGCAATGGATAATTCACTATAAATATCCGTACCGGTAATTTTTTCCAGCAAGCTGGAGCGCTCATCTTTTTTGGCCTTTAGAAAAGCGGCAAAATCGCCTTGCGCGAGTAAAACAGAGCGGCGAAACTGATCAAAATTTAATCCTATACGGACTACAATTTCCTGTTGCGTATCTTTTTTTCCCTGACCGATGTATTCTTTGGTGAGCAGATTTTGTAAACTGACTTTCTGTGCCTGTAAGCGGCCATCCACTTTAGCTCGCGCTCGGCTAATTTCCCAGCGCGCCCGATAACTTTGCTTATCCTGGCCTGTAAAATCGACTTCTGCATAAGCTGTCGCAGTACCACGCCGTAAAATTGAACTGACATCATGGCTTTTTACGCGTATCGATTCATCTTCATCTTTATGCCCGATCGAGACACCATGACCTTCGGGTAATCTTGGCATTTGATCATAAAGTGCCAGGCAGAGTGCATCCAGAATAGTGCTTTTACCCGCACCTGTTGGACCGGTAATGGCGAATAAACCCACTTGCTGTAATACACCTTCTTCCAGCAATATTTCAAATTCATTGGCTAAACTGGCTAAATTTTTTCCTCGAATGGCTAAAATTCGCATTATTCACATTCCTGCAGGTCTTCATGTAATTTATGAAATAAGCTCATCATTTCCTGCGGCGCATCCTGGTCATATTTACTCTGGTAACAGCGCTGGAAAACCTGTTCTGGTAGTAATTCTTCCAGGCGTTGTTCATCAACGACATCCGCCAGGCCTTTTTCACTACCTGAATATGCAGTGCTAATTTTTAACAAACGTACCGGCAAATCGGCGACACATTGTTCAATTTGTTGCCTTAAGCCAGGCTCAGGTTTTTCCAGCGCAATACGTAATTCCAATAAAGGCTGTTGTTCTATACTTAAATCCCTGGCAAACGGATGCTCACTCAGACATTGCAATGCGCTTGCTAAATCAGAGTAATTTTTCCCATCAGGAATACGTAAAATTTGCACACTACGCGGCACCATAAGCGAATCTGTTGTTATATTTTTATTGTCATCTAAAACCACCAGCACAACCTGATGCTGATAATGCTGCTCATCAAAAGACAAAGGTATTGGTGAGCCGCTGTAACGCACAGACTCGTTACCGCCTACGTTTTGGGCTAAATGTAAATGGCCTAAAGCGGTATAACAAATCTGTTCAGGAAAAATATCCACCGGCAAGGCATGTTGATTGCCCCCCAGTATTTTACGCTCGCTTAATTCTGATACATTACCGCCGACCATATAACAGTGACCGGTTAATAACAGGGCTTCATTTTGTTGCGCACTGTGCTGCAACTGCTGAATAAGCTGACTATATAATTCTCGTACTCCGTTAATCAAGGGATCATCGGTAGACTCAATACCCGGTAAATCCGCATGACGCAAAAATGGCATCGCTCCACACCAGGCTTGTATTTCACCCTGAGAGTTTTTTAAAGGGACTAATAAGCGTTGCCAATCAATTTCACCTCGCTCATCTCTTATCAAGCCACCGACAACAAAAACACCGAGTGCATTTAAAATGGCCGCCGGTGCATCCAGGCGGGCAGCTGAATCATGATTACCACCGACTAAGATGATATCGATACAAGGACATTTGCCACGCGCTTGCAGCAAAAAATCATATAACTGCGCTTGCGCAGCTGCAGAGGGGTTAGCGGTATCAAAAATATCGCCTGCAACAATCAAGACATCGGCTTGTTGTTGTTCAAGTTGCAGTAATAGCCAATCCAGAAATTGCTGATGTTCATATACCCGTGAAACACCATGCAAATGATGCCCTAGGTGCCAGTCGGCGGTATGTATTATTCTTAGCATGAGTAGGATAATTTACTGGGAAAATTTTTCATTTTGGATATGGATCGAGGGCATTTTTTAGTTACGAGGTATCAGTAAAGTTTATAGCGGAATGGACTCTGGTCGACACAGTGAACGCATCTTATCCAAGTATGGTTCTACAATCACGAGGTTTTAAACAATCTACTGAAACAAAAGAATTACAAATACACTAATCATGCATTTTTAAAAAATGCCAGGAATATGCATAAAATAACTTTTCATCTTAGCAGCGCAGCCAGCTTGCCGTCAAAATACTGGCAGGCAGGCAGGCAGGCAGGCAGGCCGTCAGTACTCTCCAAAAATAGCTTGCTACTTTATTTGATACACATTTCTGAGGTTTAATTTTCTCATGTATTCAGCTTTGTTTCTCATGTCATTTGCCAATACAAAACGAACTAAAAATCTTCCCTAGCAAGTCTTCGGACGTAAACACACCGGTAATTTCTCCCAGGTGGTTCTGAGCTTGCCTTAGGTCTTCGGCTACTAGCTCGCCTGCTTGATGGTGTTGTAACTGGCTTAGTGCATTTTGTACGAATTCCTGACCTTTCGTTAAAGCGTCTATATGTCTGCGTCGGGCAATAAAAACATTATCTGCTGTACCATCAAAACCAACACTTTGTTTTAAATGTTGTTTTAATAAATCCATGCCGATATCTTTTTTTATCGACAGATAAAGTTGCGTGACATTGTCTTTTTCTACTATCGCTGGCGCAAGTTCCTGTAGATCAATTTTATTGTAAATTATGCTTAAGCTTATATGTTTAGGTAAGATTTTTAATAGCTTATCTGGCTCGGGATCATTGACATCAATCAGTAATAAAATTTTATCTGCTTTTTGAATTTCTTCATGCGCACGGCGTATACCTTCCTGTTCTACTGCATTATCACTGTCATGTAGTCCTGCAGTATCGATAATATGCAGTGGCATACCGTCAATTTGTATGCGTTCTTTGAGTACATCACGAGTGGTTCCTGCAATGTCGGTAACGATTGCTGCTTCATGGCCTGCCAGTGCATTAAGTAAACTAGACTTTCCTGCGTTAGGCTTTCCTGCAAGAACGACCGTCATACCATCGCGTAATAGGCGGCCTTGCTGAGCCGTTGCTAAAATATTTTGTATACTATCTAAAAGGCGGATAACACGTTTTTCGACGACCCCATCGCCCAAAAAATCGATTTCTTCATCTACAAAATCTATCGCAGCTTCTACATAGATACGTAGTGCGATTAACTCTTCAACTAGCTCATTCACTTGTCTGGAAAAAACACCTTGCATGGATTTTTGTGCAGAACGGGCTGACTTTTCGGTACTGCTTTCTATCAAATCAGCAATTGCTTCTGCCTGCGCCAGGTCCATTTTATTATTTAAAAAGGCTCTTTCCGAAAATTCACCAGGCTTGGCTATGCGTACACCTAAAGACAAGATACGCTTTAATAATATATCCATGATCACCGCTCCGCCATGCCCCTGAATTTCTACTGTGTCCTCTCCAGTGAATGATGCGGGATTAGGAAAAAAAATCGCTAAACCTGAGTCTATGATGCTGTGATCGGCATCATAGAAGGAAGAGTAATGAGCGTGACGTGCTTGCAGATCTTTATTGATTAATAACTCGGCTATCTGTTTCGCTTTTTTTCCAGATATTCTAATAATACCTACACCACCATTTCCTGGCGGCGTCGCAATTGCGGCTATGGTGTCTTGATGAGTGATAAGCATAAATAGTTCCTGAATAAAAAAGCGGCATAGGCTGTTCCACAATGCTGATTGTAATTCTAAGCAGTAGCAAAAAATACACAATATATGACACTCTACAGATTCTATGGTGGATTTTTATATATTATCTTAAAAACAAAAAAAGCCGAAGCAGCTTAAACTGATTCGGCTTTTTTTGTTTATTGTGCGCTGCTTTTAAGTTTTTCCAACAATTTTATTTGTTATATACCATTGTTGAATAATCGATAAAGTATTATTGGTTACCCAGTATAAAACCAGACCGGCGGGGAAGAACAAGAAAAATACAGTAAATACAATCGGGAACATACGCATGATTTTCGCTTGCAATGGATCAACAGGCGCAGGGTTCAACCTTTGCTGCAGGAACATGGTAATTCCCATAATCACAGGTAAAACGAAATACGGATCTTTTACTGATAAATCATGAATCCAGAGTATAAACGGGGCTTGTCTTAATTCAACGGTTTCAATCAATACCCAGTAAAGGGAAATAAATACCGGGATCTGTACCATAATCGGTAAACAGCCCCCCATAGGATTTACTTTTTCCTTACGGTATAAATCCATCATTTCCTGATTAAAGCGTTGTCTATCATCGCCATAACTTTCTTTTAATTGCGCTAAGCGTGGCTGTAGTTTACGCATGTTCGCCATCGATTTATAACTAGCCGCAGATAATGGGAAAAACAGCAACTTAATACAAAAAGTTACCCCCATAATTGCAAATCCCCAGTTACCAATATATGAATGAATAAAATTCAATAATGCATAAATAGGTTTACCAATAATAGTCAGCCAACTGTAGTCTACCGTCAATTCTAAACCGGGAGCAACAGCTTCCATCATCGGCTGTATTTTAGGGCCAGCAAATAGCTTGCTGCTGAATACCAGGCTATCATTGGCTGCAACCGTTGCAGGATTGGAATAAGAGCCAATAACAAAACGTGAATTACTTAATTCCTTGGTAAAGTAATGCTCCTCATTCTGTGCCGGTGGCACCCAGGCTGTAGCAAAATAATGTTGTATCATAGCCGACCAACCGCCAACGCTTGCGATTTTCAGGTCTTCTTCAGCCATATCATCAAAATCGATTTTCTGGTATTTATCTTGTTCCGTGTAAACCACAGCACCAGCAAAAGTACGAATAAAGGTATTACCTTTTCCATCACTGTAAGGCACTCTAAGCAATTGAGTATATTGTCTACCTGTCCAGTCATTAGCAGATTGGTTATCAATTTTTTGCTCTAAGCCAATAACATAACTACCCCGAGTAAAGGTGTAAGTTTTGGTATAGCTTAAGCCATTATTATCTGTCCATGTTAAAGGGACAGATAGAGTATTTTCACCTTTATTAAGCTGGTAGCGTGTCTGTGCAGAACTTAATTCGGTATTGTGATTAGGTGATTTGGTTGACTGGCCGCTTGTTAGTAGACCACTTTGACCTAAAAATAGTTTTTCAGCACTACTGTTAAATAAGCGAATTTTAGCATCTTCGCCCTTTATTACAGTGTAATCCAGTAAATCAAGATTACGTAATGTCCCGCCTTGTGTGTCTATTTCTAATTGGTAGGTATCTGTGGTAACAGTAATAATATTATCTGCTACATTTTCAGAAAACGGCAATTCAGCTGAGTCCTGATTATTATCTGAATTTATAGTAGTGGGATTGCCATTCGCATCAATCGTTGTTTGAGCAGTTATTTCTGGCTTTGGGCCATAGTCAACTTGCCATGCTTCCCATAACATTATAGAAATCATCGAAAGAATGACGATGAGTACAAACCTTATATTCTCCATTTTTACTTTCCAACTTTTTTAGGTACTGGATCATCAATATCACCATGATAAAAAGGGTGACACCGGAGTAATCGTTTTATTGTGAGATAGGAGCCGCTTATAGCACCATGCATATTGATGGCTTGCATAGCATAGCTCGAACAAGAGGGATGAAAGCGGCAATGGTTTCCTAACAAAGGGCTTATAAAATATTTATAAAACCTGAGTAGAACTATGAGTAAGTAGCGCATCGCTTAATTAATCTAAGCCAATGATTATCCAGAGAGGCCTGAAGTATTTTTGAGTTCGCAGTTGCCGCATCCCTGCGTGCCATTACAACAATATCGATATTAATAATTTCGTGTTGTTGTAATCTAAAGCTTTCCCGGGCAGATCGTTTGATTTTATTTCTATCGACAGCACGTTTTATATTTTTTTTTGCAATCGCCAGACCTAGACGTGGGTAGTCTAGCTCGTTGACAATGGCAAGCACTGTAAAATACTTATCTGTGGATCTTTCCGCTTTAGCGAAAACACGTTTAAATTCAGCGGGCTCTCTTAACCGCACATGCGGTGGAAAACAAGCGGCTTTCTGTGTCAACTGTTAAAGAGCGAGTGTATGACGACCTTTTGCTCTTCGTGCATTAATTACTCTACGACCACCTTTAGTCGCCATTCTTGCGCGGAAGCCGTGGGTACGCGCGCGTTTTATTTTGCTGGGTTGATAAGTTCTTTTCATTCTTAGGGTTCCTTAACTTTAGGGTGAAAAAATGGATGAAAAAGAGATGGAATTGTATGAAACTATTAGAATTTTGTCAATAAGTATAGCTAGACAAATATATTAGCCCACATACTTTCTTATAAAAACAACACTGAAGTTATTTTTCAATTTCCTGAATTCATGACTGCTACAAACAATAACATTTGATTAACCCTATCTAGACTATCATCTGAAAAACTTTGGCTAACTTATGAATTCATTTTGTAACTATTCAGCGTAATCTTTCACGTGCTGATAGTTCAAGTCAACTTAGCGTATAAAATCAGGCACCTTACCCTCAAAAAATAATTTGAGTGCATGGCTTGCAGTCGCATTGCTTTTTCGACAAGTAGACAAAAACTTCTCACTCGACAAAAGATGCCTGGACCGTCTTTAGATCAAAAGCTACCTGAAATTTTTTGATGTATGTTAGCCATCTTGATATCGTTTTCTCCCTGATTATTAGTAAAGGGGACGATAGGGTTGATCATAAATTCGAGAGCATCTTGTTCATAGTAAAGTTATGGTAATTGTTCAAATTGAGCGCAACTTAGCTATATTTAGCTTCCGTGTCGTGCAAGGCTTTCTCATATACTGCCTGGCATTTTATACAGCGAGTTGCAGTGGGCTGAACTTCAAGGCGCTGGTGTTTTATTGGGGCGTCACATTCGCTGCAACGTCCATATTCATCCTCGCTAATTCTCTGGAAAGCAGCTTCAATATCTTTAACTTCTTGAATATGGTGGTCAATCACAGCGAGGTTAATATCAGTTAGAAAATCAACCAAAGAGTTATCACCTATATCGTGGACTTGCCCGGCAGCTTCATTGTATTCATGATTATCTAATGCCTGCAATTCATGTTTAATTTCATCGCGCAATTCCAGAAAACGTTTATCTAATTGTGTTTTTAATTCCGTGATTTGTTTTTTTGATAGAATGGGTATTCCTTTTTTTATGGAAAGCGGATTAATCTGAATCAATTATAACACTCGCTAGATTCACATTGGACAACCTGATAATAAAAGCCAAGAGGTCAGGTTAGCTTTTATTTTAAAGTTAACCTGGGCTGGTTTATCGGTTCCAAGTCTATTAGTCGCCAGCAATATTATTTCCTGGCGAGAAGATACGACCAACAGATGAACCCTAGCAATAGTTTAGCTTTGTCTCTGTTGCATGATAAAGCGTTTGATATAGGACTTATTACCATCAATGAAGATATGACGGTTCGGGTTTCTCAGGGAAAGTTTGTGACTGGGGAAGGAGATAATTTTTATCACTCAGCTCTGCAAAGTTACGCGGGGAAGCCTGTCTTTTTGCCTCCGAAGTTTCAGACGTAGACTGATTTTCTTGCTTATCATCGGGAGTTTGTTTTTTAGTAATACAAGCACAGCTCACTCAATATGCTAATGCCGCAGTCCATACTTCATTTCTCGCTCCTTAAAGGCTACAACACCACCCTCTAAAATCTCACAAATATGCTGGCGAATTCCTTTCTGATTTAGCAAGCCACATTCATCTGGGGTATCAAAGGAATTTTCAATTGCTCCGCTACAATATTCAAATTTATACTGCAAGTTGTCTTGACCTACATTTTGTCCATCTTGGTTGGCTACTATTACACATTCGGAATCTGCTGCCACAACTAGATTGGCATTATGTGTAACCATTAATATTTGTCTTTTTTGTTTTCTTTGTCGAACAAAGCCTTTTAATTGATCATATATCGTTCTGTTATCAAGATTATCCTCAGGCTGATCAATCAATATTGGATGAGTAGCATTGCTTAAATGTAAAAGCAAATTGAGAAGAACTAGTCCTCTCTTTCCAGGAGACATAAGCGTTATTTCATCTCCATTATAATTAACGATATAATTCAAGGAAAAACAATCAGAGAACAATCGCTTTGTCATCTCCTCTTCAGAAACACCTTTGCGAACTGTGGGCATACCTTCAGGTGTTTTTAATTTTGAAAAAATATCATTAATCCTATCTGCATGCTCTCCAGCTTCAAAATCATACTTACCTGAATCATACGACAACTTACCCAAAAGATCTTTAATATTCCCTCTTCTATCAAAGGCACCAACAAACTCATCGAACTTTTCGTTATCAAATGAAATTTCTGCCTGAATTATAATATCTTCTTCAGGTTGATAATCAGGCTTATCGACCTCCTCAGATAAGTTCATATAACATTCAATTAATCTTTTATAGTCGATCAAAATTAGCTGGTTAGTTTCGTCCCCTTGCTCTTTAACCGACTTTTTTTGCATTTCTCTTTCTTCAATTTTCTTTATCTTGTCTTCTTCACAATTCAACTTAGTTGAAAGCTCTATTAATGCGCTCTGATCCTTAACTTTTAAAGATAAAGGCTCCAAAACTTTTTCTATTTTTAGAATTTCAATATCTATACGATTAAGAAGATGAGGTACATTTTTAAGCCTTTTATCCTTGTATCCATTAAGCTCCGTAATAGCATTGAAAACACGCTCATTCAAATAGGAAAACGTATTTTTCACAAATCGGGAATTCTTCGGTATATGACGCTCTGCCAATATAGTTCTTTGTAAATTATCTACCAAAAAACCGGATTTCTGATTTGCTGCTTCTGATATATGTTGACCATACTTAGCGATATTTATCAGATGTTCCTTCCTTTCCTTTAAAGATGATAGCCTATTTAGCGATGATTTATATAATTCATCCTCAGTTTCTGTAAAGCCAGATTTTTCTCTAAGCTTAGAAATATTTTTCTTTAAATTAATAATTTCATTGCTAATTGAAACCTTTACACCTATCGAGTCGATGTCTTTATTAACCGCTATGTAGTTTTCTCTTAACACAAACAAAGCGCTTATATTATTGGCAATTGTTTGATTAAATTCTGATATCTTCTGTTCAGCCTTTCCGAGATAATCCGTAAAAGTCGGATTTTGAGAAAGGATATCTCTAATTAGTTGGTTTAAATGTTCTCTCCCATCTTTTTCAGCTAGGTGATTGATGTATAGTTGGGGAATGTAAGTAATTGGTTTGTTACTATTTGGTTCGCTGAGTCTACTAATTTCGCCATTTGACCATTTAACCTCAAAATCAAAGTTATCATTTTTAAATCCTTCATACATTGAGGAGCTTGAAATACGAGACTTCTTCTTTACTTCTGCGCTATTTATTGCTTTAGCAATATGATGAAGTAATAGCGATTTGCCTGAAGACTTTCCTCCGACAATCGTTGTTAAATCAGGACTCACAGGAATCCATTCATCACCAAAACTTCGCTCGTCACGGTTATCCAAAAACCTGACACTGTCAATTGTTTGATAAGTACTTTTTTGTTGGGGAGATGATTCTTGAATGCGCACCCTTGAATCTGGGTCATATACGACTTGCTTAAGCCCATCAAACGTAAGGTCGGACTTTATCCATGTATATCTCTTGTCAGTGGGGCAAAAAACTTCTTTTAAGCTATGAGCATCAGAACCCCATAAACAGGGTTTCAATTCACCAAATTCAGAGATAAACTTTTCGCGGCTCTCATGAAAATCACCTGCCATAAATTGTATAGTTTTTGGATTTGAACTAAAAACAAAATGAGCCTGTTTTATTATTATTTTTCTTGCGTTATGGCCTTGTGAGTCCCAGCTTACTTTGCTTAAGTCTTCGTCTGGATTTGGTCCTGTTAAAAATTTGTTTTTAAATAGGCTTGTGTTTAAAACTTTAGCAATCTCCGATTCATCAACCGCAGCGTTCATCATTCCTATATGCAGATCACTTTTACCACTAGTGCGGTAATTTTCATGCTCTAATTTTAGTTTTTTGCCTAACAATTCTAAATTTGCTCTGCTTAAAGCCTTAGATTCTGCTTGCTCTCCTGTCTCAGCATCAAAATCAAAATGAAGTTGATTTAGAAAATTTTGCTCAATATCATCGATCAACATTTCATTTGAAAAAATTACATGGAAGTTTAATTTTCTATTGAGTTTATCTAGATCTTTAGGGTTCCCACTGATAAATTTTTTAAGTCTAAATTCAATGTTGGGCAATACTAATATATTTTTAATCTGAAGTATCTCAGGATAAGTAAATAAGGTATTGAGTTTTTCAGGGTTATCTAAATATTCTTGGCATAGTTTTTTGTAGCCCTCTAATAGAAAATAATCAGTAACACCTATTGTCTTTATATTTTCGTCTATGGCTTTTCTAAAAAGTGTTTGAACATAAGCGTCCCAATTATTTCCAAAATCATTTTTTAAAGCAGATGCTGGGTAAATATTCAGAGACCCTAGGAGGCTGTCCAAGAAGTCTCGTCTCCGATATTTGATATAATGGCACCCT